>CAZADC010000018.1:0-4566 GCA_964483755.1 uncultured Planctomycetaceae bacterium
CCTCGATGATCAGCACGTACGACTCGGCGTGGTCGTCGGCGAGCCAGGACTGCGTCGCATCGGTCAGGGAATCGGTGTCGGCGCCCGTCGCCGTCGAGACCACGCGCTCGTACTCCTCGCCGAAGTAGTTGTCGGCCGACCCGTGGACGAGATAGACCTCCTCGGCGTTCGTCCACGTGCCCATGAACGCGCCGCGAATCTCGTTGTAGCGGATGCAGCAGTGCCGCAGCGGGTAGAAGCACACCCGCCCGGGGCGGTCGACGAACAGGTTCGAGTCCAGCAGCGAATCGGTCGCCCACCCGTGGATCGAGACGTTGATCGTCGGCGTGCTGTGGCGGAACGTGTTGCGGATGACGTGCATCCGGTCGGCCCGGTAGAAGAACAGCGAGCCGTCGATCTCGTTGCTGCAGATCTTCACGCGCCGGCAGCGGCCGAAGCAGTCGTGCCCGACGTGGATCGCCTTCAGATACAGCATGTCGCGGGTGTGCGGCGTCTCCTCGAGCGTCCGCAGGCGGCAGTTGAGGACGTGCACGTCCTCGACGGTTCCGGCCGGGTTGTCCGCGAGCAGTCGGACCATCGCATCGGCTGACCGGTCGGGGCGCTCGTCGCGGCAGGACGCCACGCCCCGCGCGACGGCGCCGGTGAGCGTCAGGTCGCTGACGCCGGTGCGGTCGGTCAGCGCGAGCAGGGCGGCGGGCGGATCGCCGGCCGTCGGGTCGTACCCGTCGCCGAGCAGGACCGTGTTCTCGCGCCCGGCGCCGCGCAGGCACACGCTGGCCGGGGGGCGGACGGTTTCCGTCACGCGGTACGTTCCCGGCGCCAGGTGCACCGTGCCGCCGCCCGCGTCCGCCACGGCCTGCATCGTGGCCGCGAGAGCGTCCGTGTCGTCTGCAAGTCCGTCGCCGGCCGCGCCGTGGGCGCGCACGTCCACGACGTGCGGCGTCTCGGTCTGGGCGTCCGCGACGAGAACTTCGCCTGCCCGGCTCCAGCCGAACCGCCCGGCGCATCCGTTATGGACCTCGACGGCGTACCGCCCGGGGTTCAGATCGCGCGGAACGATGATGTGCACGAGCCGCGGATCGTTGATCCACTGCGTGGACCGTCCTTCGCGCGTCCGCTCGACGAAGACCGGCTCGCCGTGGCCGTCCAGCGGCACGAGGGCGACGTACCCGCTCGGGGCGGCCGTGTTGAACCCGCCGCCGTGCCACGTCGGCCAGAGCGTCATGCCGAAGATCGCCAGCGTCTGTCCCGCGCGGACGCGCTGCTCGCTGACCCAATACGCGGCGGCCGCGTTGAGAAGGATCGGCTCCGAGCAGCCGTGCTCGCTCCGCACCCACACGACGTCCCCGGGCGTGGCGGCGGTGATGACCCGCGGCTCGACGTCGAGTATCTCCCCGCGCTTCGCATCGGTGGGCGGCTCGGCCGGCAGGGCGGGGCGCTCGCGCCCGCAGGCGGCGCGGATGTCGGCCTCCTCGCACGACGGCGTCCACGCCCAGACCTCGAGTCCGGGCTGGTCGAGATGCTCTCCGGTGAGGATGCGGGGCTCGTCGAGACTGACCGGGTATTCCGGCGACACGTGGGAGATCAACGGCTGGGCGGGCATGCTGAGTCTGTCCTGAGTAAGGCGGGGATTCGGTATCTCTTCATTCGCTGCGGGTCGCGCGGCAGGCGGCGATTCTAGGACCCCGCCATCGCCATACAAGGAGATTCGGGCGGATTTGCGCCGCCGGGGTCCGTCGGGAGGAGGCGCTGCGGGGGCGCCGGGGTCATTCGGCGGGCGGCGCCGACTCGGCCGGGCGGAAGAACTCGACCATGATGCGCCCGATCACCTGCTTTCCCCGCGCGTTGGCGTGGGTGTCGTCGCGCTTGTACCAGGCGTAGGGCTTCGGCGAGTTCGCCTTGTAGTTCTCCCAGACCGTCCGCATGTCCAGCGTGGCGAAGTCGTCCTCCTCCCCGGCGGCGAGGATTTCGCGGGAGAACCTGTCGAGGCGTTCCATGCCGGCGGCGCGGGCGATCTTGGCGGGCTGGGTGTAGGCGCGTCCCTGGGCGCGGTAGCGGGGGTCGGCGACGGCGCCGGTCGCCACGAGAATCTCCGCGTCGCCCCCCTCGCGGATCTGCGCGACGACGTCGCGGACGGCGTCGGTGTCGCATTCGTTCGAGATGCCGGCGATGACCACCAGGTCCGGATCGTGCCGCAGCACCCACTCCTGCACGCGGCCGGGGCGGCGGTACCACCCGCAGCCCGTGCCGCCGCGCATCGAGTGGATGAGCTCGACGTCCGCGCCCGGCCAGGCGCGCTCGATCAGCGCGTGGAACTGGGAGTTGGCCATGTCGTTGGCGATCGAGTCGCCCAGCACGAGCATGCGGAGCGTGCCGCCGTTTCGCAGCGTCTCGATCGTCTTCGGCAGGTGCTCCCACCGGTCGGCCGGGGGATCGTACTCGACAGGCGGAATGCCCGCGTACAGCTCGTCCGCCCAGCGGCGGACCGCCTCGTGATCCACCGGCGTGAGACTCACCTCGTCGACGTACATCTCCCGGCCGAACGCGTGGAACTCGATCCGCGCCGTCGCCGCCTCGCTGCGCCCCATCACCATGAACTCGTAGTCCCGCCAGTCGGGATCGGCGTACACGCACGAGTAATGATCGGCCGGAATCTCCTTCCCGTCCGGGCGGTGAAACTGAACGACCCACGATCCGCCCTTCGGGGCCTTCGCCGACAGTCGAAGCCGGTAGAACTGTCCCGGTTCGATCGCCACGTCCGGCGAACGGAAAACGCCCGACTCCAGGTGCAGCGATCGCTGTCCATCGGCCGCGTCGGCGTCGGTGATCTCGCCTTCATAGTCGTGGCGCGACCGCCAGGCGCGGTAGTCCTCGCCCTTCCAGCCTTGCTGCTCCACGTCGTCCTCGAAGCCGGTCTCGATGATCGGTTCCGGCGGCGGGGGGGGCGCGGGGGTTTCGGAGCGGCTGCAGCCCGGCGAGGTCAGCGGCGCGGAGACGGCAAGCCATGCGACCAGCAGGAGGGGCAGACGTTTGTGCATCAGGCGGATCCTTCTCGTGGGTGCGCAGAACCAGCCGACGCCGTACGCGACCGGCCGCAAATACTACGAAACACGCGGCGCGGCGGTTTGGGTCGCGCGAAGCGCGCAAGCACCGGACCCGAGGCGTTCGTCAGAGTCCCTCCGCGGTTCAGCAGCGGGGATCAGCCGACGATCAATACCAGACCATGACGATGACGTTCGGCTCGGGGCGCTTGCCCTCCATCGTGCCGATGACGTGCCCGACGTGCTTGACCTCGATCGTCTCGTCGGCGTCCAGCCACTCGTTGATCTGGTTTTCCATGTATTCCAGGGAGGATTCCTGAATCTTGGAGTGGAACACGCGGCAGCGCGTGGCGCCGCTGCCGGTGGCGTTCAGCGCACGGTTGAACCGGTCCTTCTTGGCCACCCCGCCGGCGGCCGCCGACCCGAACGCCTTGACCGACCGTCCGGTCTCGCTCGGCTCGTCGTCGACCAGGCGGATCGGCTCCTCTTCCTCCTCCTCTTTCCCGGATTCACCGGACGGCTCTTCGTCCAGGCTCAGGGAGACTTCCTCCTCTTCCTCGTCGTCAAAGGGAATCGGGCTCTCGTCGTCCGGCGTCAGCTCTTCGGCCGTCATGGTTCACGCTCCTTGTGATGTGATGTCCCGAAAATGGCGCGGCAGGACGGGTGCGGATTCGATACTATAGCGACCCTCCCGACGCGTCAACCGTAAGAACCGCGGCTCGGGCGAGCGACGGTGGCGACAGTCCGACGCCGCGCCGGACGTGTTGCACAGAGGGACAAGCCGCAGCCGCTGCATGGAGCCTCGCGTGCGAAATCATCTGGACAAGGTGCTCATCCTGGTCATCTTCGCCGCCGTCGTCGGGGCGATCGCCGGGTTCGGGATGCTGGGCGACGGCCCGCGCCGCAACGACGGCGGGGCCTCCGACACCATGCCCGCGACGGCGCCGGTCGACGTGGGCGAGTTTCGCGGGATCAGCCTCCAGCTTCATAACCCTCAGCCGGACCATCCCTACGAGCGGTACGTCACGGAGATCTCGCGGACGGGCGCGAACACGATCTGCCTGGTGGTGACGGCGTACCAGGAGAACGCGGCCTCCGGCAGCCTGTTCATCGAGGCGCGGAAGTCGCCGACGGTGGAGCGGCTGAAGTCGCTGATCGACCTGGCGCACCGGCGCGGGCTGAAGGTCGTGCTCATGCCGATCGTTCTGCTGGAGAACCCGCGGTCCAACGAGTGGCGGGGGAAGATCGACCCCGAGGACGGCTGGGACGCCTGGTGGGAGGACTACACCACGTACGTCCTTCACTATGCGAAGATCGCCCAGCAGGCCGACGTGGAGATGTTCGTCGTCGGATCGGAGCTGATCTCGACCGAGACGCAGACCGACCGCTGGCGGACGCTGATCCGCCGCGTCCGGGACTACTACCCCGGGCTGCTGACCTACTCGTCCAACTGGGACCACTACACGGTCATCGAGTGGTGGGACGCGCTGGACGTGATCGGCATGACGACCTACTACGACCTGAC
>CAZADC010000018.1:4576-20738 GCA_964483755.1 uncultured Planctomycetaceae bacterium
GACCGCTGGGCCGAGATCAGGGCCGACATTCAGGAATGGCAGCAGACGATCGGCAAGCCGATCCTGTTCACCGAGGTCGGCTGGCCGAACCAGGAGACCTGCGCCCAGTACCCGTGGAACTACTACGAGGCGCCGGATCGCCCGGATCCGCAGGCGCAGGCGAACTGCTTCGAGGCGTTCTTCCGCACCTGGATCGACGAGCCGGGCGTGGCGGGGTTCCTCGTGTGGGAATGGGTGAACCACCCCGGACAGGAGCTGGACGGGCGGGGCGAACCGCTCGATCCGACGAAGGACACGTCGTACACGCCCAAGGGCAAGCCGGCCATGCGGGTGATCCGCGAGTACTTCCAGAAGCCCTCGCCGAAGCGACCCGAACCGGCGACGGAGCCGCCGACGTCTTCCCGCCCGGGGACGATCCCCAACAACGCAGACATCGACTGACGGGGGCGCCCTGCCCTGAGCGGATTCTCCCCCGCTCTTGCCTGCCTGATCCTATGCACGTATACTACAGGGAAGGAAATACGTATGATGGGAGGCTGGCGATGACAAAACTCACGTTAAGTGTGCGAGAAGCGGTCGTCCGCAAGGCCAAGGAGATCGCCGAAGCCAACAACACCAGCATTTCGGCGATGTTCAGTCACTTCGTGGAGTCCCTTTCGTCGTCGGATGCGAGCACTGACGGGATCGGTCCGGTGACGCGAAAGCTCAGCGGCGTCGTCGATCTGCCGCCGGACAGGGAGTACGCTGAGCTTCGCGATGAAGCGTTGGCCGAGCGATATGGGACGGTCAAGTGAGAATCTTCGTCGACACCAACGTCCTGCTGGACGTGCTTGCCGAACGCAAGGGCTTCTACGCCGACTCGGCGCGGGTGTGGACGTTGGCGGAAACCGGTCGGACGACAGGATTTGTCTCGGCGTTGAGTGTGCCGAATCTGTTCTACATCCTTGCCCGTCGGGCGGGGCGCAAGCGCGCGCGTGCGATTGTCGGCATGCTGCGGGACATCTTTGCGCTCGCTGCGCTGGATGAGCAGATTATCAATCAGGCTGCCGATGCAGACATGAGAGACTTCGAAGACGCCATCCAGTTCTTCAGCGCGCTGCGTGTCGGCGCTCGCGTTCTGGTCACGCGGAACGCCAAGGATTTCCCGGCCGGAGATCTGCCGATTCAGACTCCTGTCGAGTTTCTCGCCACCCATTTTCCGGATGACCACTGAGACGGATCCGGTCGGGTGCTGCCACCTGCCGGGATTCGCCCCCTCATCCCCCGTCCAGGATCCGCCGCCAGTCGACCTGGTCGACGGCGTACTGTACGTCCGGACCGATCGTCGCCTTCTCCACGCTGGTCTGATCGTCGCGGGGAACGAGCGCCAGCACCTCGACTCGCCCGCGCCGGGCGATCTGGTCCGGGTTGGTGAAGATCGCCAGGTCCGCGTCACCGCGGGTGTACTCTCCGCCGGGGCGGAGCAGCTCCCTGGCGGCCGCCGGCTCGAGCTCGTACCCGTTGACGACCACCCCGGCGACCTCCAGCCCCGCCCTGCGCGCGGTGTGCAGCGTCAGCAGCGTGTGATTGATCGTCCCCAGCCCGGCCCGGCTGACGACGACCAGCGGCAGGGCGAGCATGCGGGCGAGATGGATCACCCAGAAGTCGTCGCTGATCGGGCACAGCAGACCGCCGACGCCCTCGACCACCACGACATCGTCGCCCCGACCGGCGAGTGTCCGGTAGCCGTCGAAGATCGCCTCCAGGTCCACCTCCCGGCGTTCCCGAACGGCGGCGACGTTCGGCGCCAGGGCGCGGGCGTAGCGGACGGGGGTGATCTCGTGGAGCGGCTGGGTGGTCTCCGCGCAGGCGGCGAGGAACTCCGCGTCGGCGCTGACGAGTCCCTCGCGCGTCCGTCGGCATCCGCTGGCGGCCGGCTTGAACACGCCGACCGAATCGCCGCGCCCGCGCAGGTTCCGCGCGATCGCGCCGGCGACGAGCGTCTTTCCGACTTCCGTGTCGGTCCCGGTCACCAGCAGCCCGCGCAGGCGGGGCAACTCGGGATAGTCCGATACGTCGAAGTCCCACGGCGGGCAGCCGGGCATGGCGATCTCCTGTGCGTCGTCCCGATCAGCGGTCGAAGTCGTGCTCGCGGAAGGTCGTCACCACGGCGTCCATCATCCGCGCCAAGGTATTCATGTCCATGGCCGGGGCGGGCATGAGAATCACCACGTCGCCCAGCGGGCGGATGATGAGTCCGTGTTTCCGCGCGGCCCGGCAAAGCCCGGCCCCGACGCCGCGGGCCGGCTCGAACGGCTTTCGCGTATCACGGTCGCGGACCAGCTCCACGCCGGCCATCATCCCGCACTGACGGGCGTCGCCGACGTGCGGATGATCGGTCAGCTCGCCCAGCCGCTCTCGCATCAGCTCGATTTTCGCCGGCAGGGACGCGAGCACGTCGGTGGCGAAGATGCGGTCGACGCTCGCCACGGCGGCGGCGCAGCCGAGGGCGTTCCCGGTGAAGGTGTGCCCGTGGTAGAAGGTCTTGCCCTCGGTCACCTCGCCGCAGAAGGCGTCGAAGACCTGTCGCGTCGTGAGCGTCGCGGCCACGGGCAGATACCCGCCGGTGAGCCCCTTTCCGAGGCACATCAGGTCGGGCGAGACGCCCTCCTGCTCGCAGGCGAAGAGCGTTCCGGTGCGGCAGAAGCCCGTCGCCACCTCGTCGGCGATCAGCAGCACGTCGTGGCGGCGCGTCAGTTCGCGGACCGACGCGAGGAATCCGGGCGGGTGCGTGAGCATCCCGGCCGCCCCCTGCACGAGCGGTTCGACGACCACCGCGCAGTACTCGCCGGGGAACTCCGTGAGCGTCTGGTCGATCTGGCGGAGCGTGGAGGCGGCGGCCTCGGCGCCGGCGGGGCTGTGATACGGATTGGGCGTCTCGACGAACGTCGTTTCGAACAGCAGCGGACCGAAGATGCTGTGGAACGTGTCGATCCCGCCGAGGCTGACCGAGCCGATCGTGTCGCCGTGGTAGCTGTGCCGCAGGGCGATGAACCGCCGCCGCTCCGGCTGGCGGATGTTGCGGTAGTACTGGTAGGCCATCTTGAGTGCGATCTCGACGGCCGTGGCGCCGCTGTCGCTGTAGAAGACCTTGTCCAGGCCCGGCGGGCTGATGCGCACGAGCCGCTCGGCCAGCTCGATGCTCGGCGGGGAGGCGAAGCCCAGCAGCGTCGAGTGGGCGATGCGTCCGAGCTGCTCGCGAATCGCCTCGTCGATCTCCGGAATCCGGTGTCCGTGGAGGTTGCACCACAGGCTCGAGAAGCCGTCGATGTACCGCCGGCCCTGCGTGTCGATCAGCTCGAACCCCTCGCCGGACTCGATGACCAGCGGCTCGTCGGCCAGCCAGAGTTTCATCGGCGTGAAGGGGTGCCAGACGTACTGCTTGTCCCGTTCGGCGAGCCCTCGGGCCCGCTGCGGATTACTCTGGTCGGAGGGCATCGCTTCCTTTCGGGACTGTTGTCCAATCCGGTGCGTCGTTCATGGCTGTGCGGACCGTGGCGGTCCCCGCCGTCAACTGCGGATGCGGACCTCCGCGCCGCGATCGACGCCGAGGACTTCCCGCGCGCTGCCGCCGTTGACGGCCACCTCGACGCGGTCCATCGAGTTGATCAGCGCCAGCGTCTCGCCGGGTGCGACGAACCCGTACGTTCCCACCAGGCCGCCGACGTCCCGGCCGTCGCAGAGAACGCGGACGTTCTCGGGGTGCTCCCACGCTTCGGTCACCGTGGTGGCCGGGATGTTGCTGACCAGGTTTCCGAACCGGTCGACGTAGACGATCTCGCCGACCAGTTCCTCGCCCTGCCACGTCGGCGGCGTCAGGTCCAGCAGCTTGTAGGTGTCGGGCGGGGGGCCCAGCCTGCCGATCTCCACGCCGTTGAGCAGGTGGGCGGCGACGGGGGCGAACAGGTCGCGCCCGTGGAACGTCATCGACGGCGCCCCGTCCGGCAGGTACTTCGTGTTCCGCACCACGGCGATCTCCCGCAGCCCCAGGCGCTCGGCGACGAACGTGATCACGCCGTTGTCGGGGAACAGGAACGTCTGCTCGCCGTAGCGTGCGGCGATGATCCGGCGTTCGGTGCCCACGCCCGGATCGACCACGATCACGTGCAGCGTGCCGTCGGGGAAGTACGGCGCCGCCTCGGCGAGGACGACCCCGGCCGCCTGGACGTCCTGGGGCGGCACGTCGTGGGTGATGTCGACGATCCGCGCCCGCGGACATTCGCGCAGGATGACCCCCTTGACGGCGGGCACGTACGGACCGTCCGTCCCGAAGTCGGTCAGCAGCGTTGCGAGCTGCATTCTGGCCATGATCAGATCCCGTCGGCGACGAGGCGCGGCGTCGCTGCGCCCGGCCCACTATAATGGCGCACGATGAACGAGCGAGAGTCAAGTTTCGAGGCGCAGCGACAGGCGATGGTCGAACGCCAGCTCCACGCCCGCGGCATCCGCGACGAGCGCGTGCTGCAGGCGTTCCGGGATGTGCCGCGCCACCTGTTCGTCCCCGAGGCGCGGCGTCACCAGGCCTACGGCGACCACCCCGTGACCCTTTCGCAGGGACAGACGATCAGCCAGCCGTTCATCGTGGCGCTGACCACGCAGGAGCTGGACCCGCAGCCCGATGACCGCGTGCTGGACGTGGGCTCCGGCAGCGGCTACCAGGCGGCGGTCCTGGCCAGGCTCGTTCGCGAGGTGCACGCGATCGAGCGTCTGGAGGAGCTGGCGGAGCAGTCGCGGCGAGTGCTGGATTCGCTCGGCGTCGACAACGTCGCCGTTCACGTGCGCGACGGAACAACGGGCCTGCCGGATCACGCGCCGTTCGACGGGGTCGTCTGCGGCGCCGCGGGCCCGAAGGTCCCCGAGCCGTGGATCGAGCAGCTCGCTGACGGCGGGCGGATCGTCATGCCCGTGGGATCGGCGGGAGCGCAGACGCTCGTTCGCGTCGCGCGTCACGGCGACGAAGTCCGCCGTACGGACATCTGCCCGGTGCGCTTCGTGCCGCTGATCGGCGAGCACGGATGGGAGAGCGCCGGTTGACACGGCGCGCCGTCCGGATATGATCCGACGTAGCGGCCGGGAAATCTCGTTGCGGCGAAACGTGCGGGGTCCCGGCGGTTTTCAGCCAGATGGGGCCGCCTTCGAACGGCCGACAGGATGGGCGACCCGAGAGACCTGACCCGGAAGGAGCCGACATGCGCAACCTGACCTTCGCAATCCTCGCCGCCGTCGCCGTCTCGGCGGCGCTGGGCGGGTGCAAGAAGACCCCCGAGGGCCCGCAGACCACCTCGATCCAGGAGCCGACGCGCCCGATGGACGAGATGGAGCCGGTCACGCCGCCGGGCGAGACGGAATCGACCCCGACCGGCGGGGACGACTACGTCGAGCCGATCGAGACGACTGAGCCGGACACGGTCCGCGACGGCGAGCCGGGCATTTCGACCCGGCCGCCGTTGTCGTCTCCTCCGGCGAAGCCCGCCCCGGGCGTGCGGGGCGAATCGACCCATACCATCGCCAAGGGCGACACGCTCTGGTCGCTCGCCGAGCGGTACCTCGGCAGCGGCAAGCGGTGGAAGGAGATCGTCGCCGCCAACCCGGGCCTGGATCCGCAGAAACTCCACGTCGGACAGACGATCGTCATCCCGCCGAGGTGACGCGGCGACCCGGCTGAACGCCCCGTGCCCACGCTGACGCTCGACACGCCCGTGCAGTTCGTCAAAGGCGTCGGGCCGACGCGCGCCGAGCAGCTCGCCCGGCTGGGGATCAACACGGTCGAGGACCTGCTGCTCTACTTCCCGCGACGTTTCGACCTGCGCAGGCAGGCCCAGCCGATGAGCTCCCTGCGAGGCGACGAGGAGTCGGCCACCGTCGCCGGCGAGGTGACCTACGCCGAGTACAAGGGCCGGGGGCGGCGCCCGTTCTTCGAGTGCACGCTCAATGACCCGTCCGGGTGGGTCGCCGTCAAGTGGTTCCACGGCGGGTATCTCCGCGACCGCATCAAGCCCGGCATGCATCTCGCCGTCAGCGGAAAGGTCAGCGTCTACCGGGAGGCGGTCCAGCTGGTCAATCCGAACTTCCAGGTCATCTGGGACCCCGAGGGGACCCGCCTCGACCAGGACGAGCTCCTGCCGGTCTATCCCGCCGGGGCGAACCTCACGAGCGGACAGATCGGCTTCGTCGTCCGCCAGGTGCTCCCGCAGGTCCGCGAGCTGCTGACCGACTGGTTCGACCGCGACTACCTGCGCGAGCGCGGATTCGTCAGCCGGCCTGACGCCATCGCCGCGATGCACCGCCCGGAGGACCGGGAGGAGTGGGCGGCCGGGCGGCGTCGGATCGCCTACGACGAGTGTCTGCTTATGCAGCTCGGCATCGCCCTGATGCGGATGAAGGAGGTTTCCCGTCCGGCGCATCCGCTGAAGCTCTCCGAGCGGATCGACGAGCGGATCCGCGCGCGGTTCCCGTTCGACCTGACGGCCGCCCAGGACCGCGCGGTCGAGCAGATCGCCGGCGACCTGGCGCGCGAACGCCCGATGAACCGCCTGCTGCAGGGCGACGTCGGCAGCGGCAAGACGGTCGTCGCGCTGTACGCGATGCTGCTGGCCGTCGCGCGGGGCAGGCAGGCGGCGATCATGGCGCCCACGGAGATCCTCGCCCGCCAGCACTTCCGCAAGATTACCGAGTATCTCGCCGGCAGCAAGGTTCGCGTCGAGCTGCTGGTCGGCGGGCAGAGCGAGTCCGAGCGCGGGCGAATTGCCGACGGCATCGCGGCCGGCGACGCGGACATCGTCGTCGGCACGCACGCGCTGATCGGGGAGAAGGTGTCCTTCGCGAATCTCGCGCTGGTGGTCGTCGACGAGCAGCACAAGTTCGGCGTCCGCCAGCGGACGGGCATCCGGGGCAAGGGCTTTGCCCCGCACTACCTCGTCATGACGGCGACGCCGATCCCCCGCACGCTGGCGCTGACGGTGTTCGGCGACCTCGACGTCTCCGTGATCGACGAGCTCCCGCCCGGGCGCGGCGCAACGCACACGAAGGTGGTGCGCGAATCAGACATGCCGGAAGTGATCCGCACCGTTCGCGATGCCTTGGCTGCCGGGCAGCAGGCCTACTTCATCTACCCGCTGGTGAACCCCAGTGAGCAGGTGGACCTGACCAGCGCCCGCGACGCGGCCGAGCAGCTCGCCGACGGCCCGCTCGGGGAGTTCGGCGTCGGGCTCATTCACGGGCAGATGCCGACGGCCGATAAGGAAGCCGTCATGCGCGACTTCCATCTCGGCAGGATCAAGGTGCTGGTCGCGTCGGTGGTGGTGGAGGTGGGCGTGGACGTGCCGTCGGCGAACGTGATGGTGGTCGCCCACGCGGAGCGGTTCGGGCTCGCGCAGCTCCACCAGCTCCGCGGGCGCGTCGGGCGCGGCGCCGAGGACGCCACGTGCCTGCTGGTGGCCTCGCCGGGCACGGAGGCGGCCGAGCAGCGCCTGGCCGTGCTCGAGCAGACCGACGACGGGTTCCGCATCGCCGAGGAGGACCTGCGGATCCGCGGGCCCGGGGAGTTTTTCGGCACGCGCCAGCACGGGCTGCCGGAGCTGCGCGTTGCGGACCTGATCGAGGATTTCGACCTGCTGCGCCTCGCGCGGCGGGACGCGTTCGCCATCGTCGCCGAGGATCCGGGGCTCAACCGTCCGCACCACCAGCAGCTCCGCCGCGAGATGCTCCGCGCCTACGCGGGACGCCTCGACCTGCTCAGCGGCGCGTGAGAGGCGCGTCTACTCGCCGCGCGCCGCATCGGTCGCCTCGGCCTGCGGCGGGCGGACCGGCAGGCGGACGACGAACGTCGCGCCCTGCCCGGGGGAGCTGGTCAGCGTCAGTCGTCCGCCGATGAGGTTCGTCAGTTCCCTGGCAATCGCGAGCCCCAGCCCGGTTCCCGGCGCCTCGCGCGTCAGTGTCCGGTCTGCCTGGTAGAACTTCTCGAAGATGTGCTGCTGGTCCGCCTCGGAGATGCCCGGTCCGGTGTCGCTGACCGACAGGACGATCTCGCCGCCGTCGCCGTCGGGCTTCGTCTCGGCGGCGAGGGTCACCCGCCCGCCGACGGGCGTGAACTTGACCGCGTTGGACAGCAGGTTGTAGAGAATCTGCTGAAGCTTCCCGCCGTCGGTCGTCACCAGCGGAAGGTCGCGGTCCACCTCGTCGACCAGCTCGAGCTGCTTCTTGTCCGCCAGCGGCTGCATGAGCGCCAGCAGCGTCTGGCAGGTGTCGACGACCGAGACCTTGTCGAAGTTCGCCTGCGCCTTGCCGGCCTCGATCTTGGCCAGGTCCAGCAGCTCGTTGATCATCCCGAGGAGGCTCCGGGCGGCTTCGGCGATGTTGTCGCCGTAGCGATGCACGCGCTGGTCGTCGTTCTGGGCGAGCAGGTCGGCGAACCCGATGATGCTGTTGAGCGGCGTGCGGAGCTCGTGCGACATGTTCGCGAGGAACTCGATCTTGACCTGGTTGGCCTGGAAGAGGGCGACGTTCGCCTCGGCGAGCTCGCCGAGCTTCAGGTCCAGCGCGCGGTTGGCGGCACGCAGCTTGGCGTGCTGGTCGGAGATCGCCGCGAGCATCTCGTTGAAGCTCTCGCCCAGCCGCTGGAGCTCGTCGCCCGTGCGGACGGTGCTGCGGACGCTCAGGTCGCCCTCGGCGACCTTGTCGGACACCGTGCGGAGGTGGCGCACGGGGCGGAGGATCAGGCGCTGGGTGATGATGGCAAAGGTGATCAGGGCCAGCAGCGCCGCCAGCGCACCGCCGACGATGAAGGCGCCGCGCGTCCACCATACCAGCGGATCGCCCGCGCTGCCGGGCATCGTCAGATCGATCATGCCGACGAGCTGCCCCGCGATGAACTGCGCACGCAGCGGCGCGCCGGCGCCGTGGCAGCGCATGCAGCTCGACTCCACCCGCACCGCCCGGAAGCAGCGGAATACATTCCGTCCGGCCGCGTCCTCGGTCAGGATCACCGCCAGCTTCTGGTCCGGGTTGCGGCGGAACGACTCCAGCGCGTGCTGGCGGTTGGCGTCCACCTGCAGCTCGACGTCCGGCTCGAGACGGTAGAACACGGGCCCGCTGCGCTGCGCGACGTCCTCCCCGGCCGTGTAGAGCGCGGCGACGTCGCTCGACGACGCGGGATCGGACGGGTGGTCCCGTAACCACTCCACGAGACGCAGGCGCGTCAACTCGCTCGCCGTCTGCTGGGCGCCCTGCTCGGCGAGCAGCTCGACGAAATACCACGGCACCACCAGCGCAGCCGTGATGATCACCAGCACCGCCAGTCCGAACAGGATGCGGAGCTTCGCCGCCAGCGGAATCTTGACGAATCGCTTGGCCATCGAGCGGGCATTCTACCCGGACCGGCGGGCCGATGGAACGAACCGGCGGAGCGAATGCCGGCGCCGCGGGCTGAAACGAGCCTACCATTCGCAAGCAGTCTCGCGTGTCCGGGCTCGTCGAGAAAGGGTTTCTCCATGGGTTGCCTCCTGGTTCTGGCGGGATTGCCGCTATCGTCGGCAACGAGGGGCTCTACAACCTGCAGGCCTCCGAGGACGCCGACCTGGTCTCGGACCACAAGGCCATGGTGACGGTGAAAGGCCCGACCGGCATCGGCGTCTCCCAGCCGCTGATGATCACGGTGGAGAAGCAGGAGTAGACGTCCGCGTCCTGCGGCGCCGGCTCGGGCGCCTGGGCGGCTTCGGGCCCGAACCGGTGCAGCGACCGCGCCCCATCGGGCCTACTCGTCCAGCAGACGCTGGGCGGCATCATGGGTCGGCCAGGTCCAGTCGCTCCACGAACTGCCGACCATGTCGTAGACGTCCTCGCTGATCACGAACATCACGCTGCCGTTCGCGTCGAGCACGTTCCATCCCGGATCGGCCGAATGCGCGACGGCGGCGCGCATCTCCATGGTGTCCATCACCAGCAGGCGGTCGGGGGGCATCTCGTTGAGACGTGCATACAGCCGGCGGCAGTCGCTCCACGGGTCCCGGACCCACGGATTGTACATGTACGGCAGGCGGATGCCCTCCAGGCCTCCCGGCTGGCCGGTGTAGGTGCCCAGCGTCGGCCAGGGCTGGTGATTCGCCCAGGTGAATCCCGGCCACCGCTGGCTGGGACAGAACAGCATCCGGCCGTCGGACACGTAGCCGGTCTCGTAGACGATGCCGAGGTTTCGGCGATCGCCGAGGCGGCTGAACCATCGGGCGTAGGCTGCGTCCCAGAGCCTGTCGTCGCCGTGCAGCAGCGGAGCGAGACGATCGTTGTTGCTCTCGGCATACAGCGCGACCGACAGGCCGATGCTCCGCTGGTTGGTCATGCATACGGTCCGTCGGGCGAGCTCCTGCGTCCGCTGAAGCGAGGGCAGGAGGATCGACACGAGCAGGCTGATGATGGCGATGACCACCAGCAGCTCGATCAACGTGAAACCGCCGCTCGCCGGCCGGGCTGTCTCTCGGTGACGGACAGTCCGCCTCGAAATGGTTCGGTCCGAGTGCATGCCACGCCTGTGGCTGAGGTCACGGCGAAACGCCCGGCCGCGCCTGTCTTCTCCGCCGGGGGGCTGAATCGTGCTCTGCCCGCCACTTGCCCTGCGGTCTGCGCCCGACGACCGGCGTCCGCCTTTCGGCTGAGCGTATCACCGGGCGGGTGGACCGGCAAGCGCTTCGGCCGGGATTCCCCGGATGACCTTGCCGACCACGCCACCGGATGATCTGACAGGCGCTATGTTGTCCCTCCCGCTTGCGCCGGCAAGGAGTTGGGGGACTTCCGCGGCGCCCGGGGCTCTTGCGGCTCGCAGAGGGCGAGTCGGACGCAGTCCCAGCCGTCCGGAAGCGGTTCCGCGGAGCCCGAGGCCCGGTCAGCGCGAACCGGCCCGGGGATATGCATCAGGGCCACGGAGTAAGGCGTGGCGGCTCATGACGGCGCCGGCCCTTGCGGCAGCAACCCCGAGAGACGACGCATCCGCCCCAGGATTCCGCTTGCATTTTCGTGGAAGATAGGTAATATGGGGTAGGTGAGAAAGCATGCCGCCGCCGGGGCGATGCGACTTTCCGCCGCCCTGCGGCCCCGGCGAGGCCTTAGCTTTCGTAAGGTATTGCACCATAGCTGTTTACGAAGGATGACGACTTTCAGCGGCCCCCTAAAGTCGGGGTGCTCGCGGGGTCGATAGTTCCGACAGGAAGTCAGAGGAACGGCGTTCGAGTGGTGCAGGGAGGCGCCGACGGACGGCCGGGTGCAGCAAGGACGGACCCGGCCCGGATCGACGCGGCGACCGGTGCCCGCAGGGAAGCGGGAAACGGTCGCGGGTCCGGGCGCAGTGCCCGCCTGATGACCAGCAGGCGGGTGAGATTGAGAGAGATCATGACCGATGTGAACGGCATCCAGCCCGCGGGCGCTCCCAAGCCGATAGACACCACCGCCCCCGTCGCACCGACCCAGCGAAACCACGCCCCCGCCGCCGCCCGCGACGTCGCCGAGATATCGGACGTCGCCCGCCTGGCGGCGCGGATCGAGGAATTGCCCGACGTCCGCACCGAACTCGTGCAGCGCGTCAAGGCCGAAATCGCCGCCGGGACGTATGAGACCTCCGAAAGGATCGAGATCGCCGCGGCCAGGCTCACGGACGAGCTGCTCGGCGACTGACGATTGCGTCTCAACCCCTTGATCGAGCAGGCGCGGACGGACCCGCGTCTGCTCTTTTTTTGTGGAACCCCTTGCGTTTGCGGGAACAGGGCGCATAATGTAATGTTAACATAGAGGAAGTTGGCAAGCTGTGTCGGATGAAGAGGTTGGATCAATCGGGGCTCGCAAAGCCCGGACGCGCGCACGGACGCATCGGCTCAGACACAGCGTGTAGAAAGCCTACTGTGGTATGCCGTCGCAGCGCGGGCGTCTCTCATGGTCGGGGAGGACGAACGTGAAACGCAAGGCTGTATACACAACCGGCGAAGCGGCGGACATCTGCAATCTCTCACAGCAGACGATCATCCGCTGTTTCGACAACGGGCAGCTCGACGGCTTCCGCGTGCCCGGGAGCAAGTTCCGGCGCATCCCCCACAACAAGCTCGTCTCCTTCATGAAGGAGAACGGGATTCCCCTGGACAGCATCGAGGAGCCCGGAATCCGCGTGCTGATCGTCGACGACGATCCGGCGATTCTCGAGCTGTTCGCCGACGTGCTGGCCGACGACGAGCGGTTCCTCGTCGAGACCGCCAGCACCGGCTACGAGGCCGGGCTCAAGACCCAGCAGTTCCACCCCGACCTGGTGGTTCTCGACTACATGCTCCCGGACATCAACGGGAACGTGGTGTGCAGGGCGATTCGCGAGAATCCCGACACGGCCGATACGAAGATTCTCGGCATCTCCGGCGCGGCGAACCCCGCGGAGATCGAGAAACTGCGCGCCGCCGGCATGGACGATTTCATCAAGAAGCCGTTCAACATCGAACAGGTCATTCAGCGCATGCTCGCCATGGCGAACGAGTAGAGGCTGGACGGGGAAGGAGCCCCATGAGCCTGCGGGAAACGCTGCCCGAAGCGAGGACCCGGACGGAAGGACAGGGCGGGCTCGCCCCTGCCCGGCTGCAGATGACGATCAACCGAAGGCCCATTCTGCCCACGCTGCCCTGTGTGGCGGCCAGGACGCTGCACCTCCTGACGGGTGTCCCTCTCGACGTCGAGCCGGACGCCTGCCCGGAAGCGGTTCGGGTGATCCGGCTCGACCCGGCGCTGACGCTCGCCGTGCTGCGGCAGGCGGCGCCGAACGGGCGTTGCCCGCCCACCATCGACGAGGCGGTGCGCCTCGCCGGCGCCGAGGGGCTGTGGCGCGCCGTGACCGGGACGGGTGTGATGCTGGGCAGCGGCTGCTATACCGCGGAGTTCTGGCGTCACTGCATCACCGTCGCACTTGCGGCGGAGGAGATCGCCCGCCGCAACGACCTGCCCGAGGGGCGCGACGGGGCGTACCTCGCCGGGCTGCTCCACGACGTCGGTCGCCTCGTGTTCTCGTCGCTGTATCCCAAGAGCTACCGCCGCTGCATGGAGGCCGCGTCGTCGGGGCGGGCGAGCATCGGCGAGGCCGAGCGCCGTGCGATGGGCATGGACCACTCCGGCATCGGACGGCGATACGCCGAGGCGATCGGGCTTCCCCCGCACGTCGTCGAGGCCGTCCAACGGCATCACGACGGGGACGGCGAATCGGCGGGCAGCGCCCGCCACGGACTGATGGCCGGGACGATCGCGCTGGCGGACGCCGTTGCATACCAGACGCCGTCCAGATCGGACGAGGCGGTCGGCGGACCGGCGGCCGAGGATCTGCAGGCATTGTCCCGGCGAGCGGGTCTGTCGCCCGACGCCCTGGATGAGGTGCTGCTGGTCGTTCCCGGCCGGGTCGGCGATGCCGTCGCCGCCCTCGGTCTGGAATCGCCTGATGCGCAGGATGGATACCCCGAGCTCCTGCAGGCGGCGATGCAGCGGCTCGCCGCTCGTCTGGGCCGACGAAGCGACGCCGGGGTCGGCGCCGGCGTGGCGCACTTCCTGTCGACGGTCGAATGCTCCACGCCGATCGCCGACGTGCTCCGAGAGCTCGCCGAGTCCCTTGCGGCCGATTCGGCTGATTGCGGAGCAATCGTGTGCTATTGCGCTGCGGCCGACGATCGGACGGTGACGGCCGTTCGACGGGCGCCCGACGGCAAGACCGAAACGAGGACCTACCATCGAAGCCGCAACTTCGACGCAGCAGGCCTTCCGGAGGCCGCCGAAGCCGAGGACGTTCTGCGGCGCCTGCTGGACGAGCCGGAGAAGCTCGACGGCTGGACGGACGTCTCCGGCTGCGTGCATCACTCGCTGCCGACGGACGGGACCTGGCTCGGCGGCGTGTTCCGCGATGCGTGCGATGTGCCAACCGGCGCGGCCGCAAGGTGGGACGAGTTGCTGCGGCGGGCGGGGGGATTGGCGCTGGGGCTCGCCCGCCGGCGGGCCGAGACCACCGAGCTCAGCGAGCGACTGCTTGCCTCGCGCCAAAGCCTGGACGAGATCAAGGGCGCCTTTGCGGAAACGGCACGCTTCGAAGCCGCCGCGGAGCTGGCGGCCGGGGCGGCGCACGAGCTCAACAATCCGCTGGCCGTCATGTCGGGGCGCGCGCAGATCATGCAGCGACGGGCCACCACCGAGGCGGATCGCGAGACGTGGCGGACCATCGCCGAGCAGTCCGAGCGGGTCAGCGAGATCGTCAGCGAGCTGATGGACATCGCCTCGCCGGCCCGACCGGACGCCGAACGGATCGACGTTCGCGAGCTGCTCGACGAGACGGTTTCGGCGTTTTTGTCTTCGGGTCATCCTCATGCCGCAAGCGCAGTTGTCGATATAGACACTGAAGCGTCCTGCCCGTACGTCCGTGCCGACCGCGGCCAGATCCGCAGAGCGCTGCTGGAGCTGCTGCACAACGCCGTCACCGCCGGCGGGGAGGGCACGGCGATGCGCCTGGAGGCCCGCGGGGCCGACGACGATGACGCCGTCCACGTGACGGTGAGCGACGACGGGCCCGGCATGGACGAGCGGACGGCGGCGCGTGCGTTCGCGCCGTTCTTCTCGAAGCAGAAGGCGGGGCGGCGTCGCGGACTGGGACTGGCCCGGGCCCGCCGATACGTCGAGAACAATCAGGGACGCATCTGGATTCGGACCGGCCCGGGAGCGGGCGTCACCGTGCACGTGCTGCTTCCGGCCGACTGACCGTCCGCTGCGAAGGAGCCGACACCCATGACGCCGAGCGAACACGCCCGCGTTCTCATTGTGGACGACGAACCCGAGCTCCGCGAGCTGCTCGCCGACGTGATCGGACAGGAACGGGGCGTCGAGGTGCGTCTCGCCGCCAGCGGGGACGAGGCGATCTGCGCCGCCCGCAGTGACGGCGTGGACCTGCTGGTCACGGATGTCTATCTCGGCGACGCCAACGGGCTGGATGTCATCGACCGCCTTCGCAGCGAGGCCGGCGACATCCCCGCCGTCGTCATCACCGGGCGGGGCGACGCGAACGTGCTGTCGGAGGCGTCGCGCCGGCGACCCGTCGAGGTGCTCAACAAGCCGCTGGACCTGCCGCGCCTCCGCGCCGCGGTGCATGCCGAGCTTGCCCGCCGCACCGCTGAGACCCGCCGGCATCGTCGCCAGCGGCGTCTCCGGCGCATCGCCCGCAGGCTCAACGCCGAGCGCAAGGACTACAAGGCGAAGCTCGACACCACCTGCGCCGACCTGACCAGCGCCTATCGCTCGCTCAGCGCCCGGCTGGTGACGCAGAAGACGGTGATCGACTACCAGCAGGCGCTGCTCGCGGCCCGGTGCGACGACGACGTCTTCCGTGTTTTCTTCGCCACGATGGTCCGGCGCAGCGGTCCGCTGTTCGGCGTGGCGATGGTCTGCAACGAGGAGGCGGAGCTGAAGGTCGCCGGACGGTTCGGGGCCCCCGAGCCCGACGGCAGCCACTTCTGTTCCCTGCTGGCCCGCCCGATGGTGGGTCAGGTGCTCGCCGAGCCGCGGTGCCAGACGCTCGACGCCACGGACCAGACCGACCTGTTCGACCCGTCGATCCGGCGGTTCCTCTGCGGCGTGAACATCCTCGCCGTGCCGCTCATGCCCGGACCGGGCGAAATGATCGGGCTGGTCGTGCTCTACCGCAAGGGCGAGCAGCCGTTCACCGACGAGGACGTCACGCTCGCCGAGGCGCTGTCCGCTGCGACGGGCGTCGCCCTGCAGCGCATCAACTGACGTTGAGCCCGGAACTTGCACGCCGGCGGGCCCGGGCGTAGCATGGCGCGTGGAGAAACGTCTATGAACCTGCTGGTCGGCCCGTCGAGCGCGCTGAAGGGCAGCATCCGCATCCCGCCCAACAAGTCGCACTCGTTCCGCGCGCTGATCATGGGCGCGCTCGCCGAGGGCGCCGGGCGGATCATCTCGCCCGCGGTCTCCAACGACTGGATGCGCGGCATCGAGGCGATGGAGATGTACGGCGCCGAGATCCACCCCCGCGCGAACGACGTCTGGGAGGTCACCGGCACCGGCGGCGAGCTGCAGACGCCCGACGACGTCGTCGACTGCGGCAACAGCGGCATCATCC
>CAZADC010000019.1:0-20430 GCA_964483755.1 uncultured Planctomycetaceae bacterium
TGATATTCGGTCATGGTCTGCGCTCCGGGTTGGGCGCGCCGCCGGCCCGGCGGCGCTTCGACGACGTGAAGTATACGCCCCGCGCGACGGAATTGACAAGGCTCCGCCCGCTGGCGAGATTGTCCGACCCGCCGGACGGGAAAGGGCGTATAATAACCACGTTGTCTACAGAGGAGGTATGTTCGCGGCATATGGCTGAGATGAAACGCACCGAGTTGTCCGTGCAGCGCGAGCGGGCGCTGCTCGTGGGGGTCATTCTTCCGGATTCCAGCGTCGACCCGCACGACCCGCTGTCCGAACTTCGCAGTCTGGTCAAAACGGCCGGGGCGAACGTGGTCGACGAGATGGTCGCCAAGCGCCAGAGCATCCACCCGGGCCTCTACGTGGGCTCCGGCAAGGCCGAGGAGATCGCCCTGCGGGCGCAGCAGAACGACGTTCACGCGATCATCTTCGACAACGACCTCTCGCCCGCCCAGATTCGCGACCTCGAGGAGATCACCGAACGGAAGGTCCTCGACCGCAGCGAGCTGATCCTGGACATCTTCGCCGCCCACGCGCGCACGGCGGAGTCGCGACTCCAGGTCGAGCTGGCGCAGCTCGAGTACACCTATCCGCGGCTGCGCCACATGTGGACGCACCTCGAGCGGGTCGCCGGCGGCGCCACCACGGCGGCCGCGGCGGTCGGCGGGATCGGCACCCGCGGGCCGGGCGAGAAGCAGATCGAGATCGACCGGCGTCTCGTGCAGAAGCGCGTCAGCCAGCTCAAGCGCGAGCTCGCCGCCATCGACAGGCGGAAGGTCCGGCAGGTTCGCTCGCGCGAGGACGTGTTCTGCGTGTGCCTCGTCGGGTACACCAACGCGGGCAAGAGCACGCTGATGAACCTGCTGACCGGTGCGGAGGCGTACGTGGCCGATAAGCTCTTCGCCACGCTGGACACGAAGACCCGCCGCTGGAAGCTCAACGGGCAGGACGTGCTGCTCAGCGACACCGTCGGGTTCGTCCGCGACCTGCCGCACCACCTGGTCGCCAGCTTCCGGGCGACGCTCGAGGAGGCGATCTGGGCGGACCTGCTCATCCACGTCGCCGACGCCTCCCACGAGCGGGTGGACGAGGAGATCGCCGCCGTCGAGGACGTGCTCGGTGAGATCGGTTGCGGCGACGCCGAACGCCTGCTGGTGCTCAACAAGGTCGACCGGATCCACGACCCGGCCGTGCGGACGGTGCTCGCGCAGAAACACCCCTCGGCGCTGTTCTGCTCGGCGAAGACCGGACGCGGCGCCGACGAGCTGGCCGAGGACGTGGAGCGCCGCGCCGGGGGAACCACCGTGCGGGTCCGTCTGCAGGCGGACTGCCGGAACGGTCGCCTGATGCAGTACATCGCCCGGCACGCCGACGTCCAGCGGGAGACCTTCGAGGGCGCCGTCGCCTGCATCGAGGCGACCATCCCTGCCTCGCGGCTGGAAGGGCTGCGCACGTTCGGCGACGATGTCGAGATCAGCCACGAAGGGTGACGGGGAAGCTCAAGGCTCAAAGTCCCAAGTTCAAAACACGACGCCGCTTCGCCTTGCGCGGTGTGCCGCACCCGGGCGCCGGGGGTGGTCAGGCGCTCGTGCCCCAGCACGCATGCACCGAGTTACCATGCGTTCGCGATCCGCCGAACGTCCTCTTCGGTCAGACGGGAACGGTCTTGGCTCTGCTTCCATTCCGCCAGCATGCTTCGGTATTTGTCCAACCGAGGCATGTGGCTGTTCAAGTCCCCATGTTCGCCCGCCGGATTGAATTCTTCGAAACGCCCTTTGCGCACCACGAAATACTGGGCATATCCATATTGGCGGGGTTCCTCATTGCCATCGAAGCCCTCGAATGTAATGGCGCGCTTGACGTCCTCGTCGGATATGTCATGGCGGTCCGCTGCTTGCGTGAGAACCCGGAACATCTGCAGAATATCGATTACCTCCCTGCACTGAGCCTCTGGGAACTCGTCTTTCGTGACGTTGTCGGGGACATAGTCCAATGCGTAACCGTTCTCGTAGGCTTCCGCTTGGAGTTCGTGACGTTCGGCTTCTTCAGGTGCCAGTTTGGCCATCATCCGGTGCTGGTTCATGAGGATGAGTCGTTCAGCGAGGGAGAGTTCCATTTTGGCCATCCTTTCGTTGTCTACCCGTACACGACCATAATGTCAGAGTATAGGAATGCTGCGATTGAATCGCAAGAAGGCTCTGCATGTACCTTCAGTGATGTCTAGAACATTCCGGCCCGTAGGGCGGGCAACGGGGTCTTTTGCTTTGCCGCGGAATGCACCCGGACGGCGCAACAGTCGGTCTGGCCCGTCAGCCGTCGCTGCCGTGCAGGACGTCCCGGACGGCGGGGGCGATCAGCGTGGCCTGCCAGTGCAGAAGCTCACCCGTCTCGGCGACATCCTCTACGCTTCGCGGGCGCTGCACGGCGATCCGGGTCAGGGCCGCCTTGGGGGCGATGACGGACGGCTCGATGTCCAGGTCCCTGCCCAGCGCGGCCACGCGGGAGCGCAGCGGCGCGAGCTCCGGCGGCGTCTCCCTGCGTCGGCCTCGTGACGCGGGATGCTCCGGGAGTTCCTCCTCGGGCAGGTTCAGGGCGGCCTTGACGGCGCGGCGGAGCTGGTCCAGGCGACGGCGGCGGCAGGTGCGGGGCAGGCTCGGTCCCTCTTCGAGCGGACGGCGGGGATTCTCCGACGCCCATTTCGCCAGGTCGATGATGCGGGAGTTGTTGAGCACCTTGAACGGGGGCAGGTCGGCGCGGCGGGCCTCGTCCTCGCGCCAGCGCCAGATTCCCCGGACCAGGGCGAGCTGCCGACCCGTCAGCCCGCGAAGGTGCTTGATCCGCCACGGCTCGCGGTCGTCCGGCGGCGAGCCGGCGAGCGCCGCCGCCGTGACGGCGGACGAGCTCTCCAGCAGCCATTCCCACCGCCCCAGTCGCCTCAGCTCCGTCTCCAGGCGGTCGGCCAGCGGGAGCAGGTACACCACGTCCTCGACGGCGTAGCGCAGCTGCGATTCCTTGAGCGGGCGGCGCGACCAGTCGGATTTCTGCCCGCCCTTGCCCAGCGAAGCGCCGAAGTATTCCTCGACGAGATTCCCCAGCCCGAAGCGCCGGTGGCCCACCAGCCGCGCGGCGATCATCGTGTCGATCACGCCGGCGGCGGGGCGGAAGTCGAAGTCGCTGCTCAGCATCCGCAGGTCGTAGTCGGCGCCGTGCAGGACGAGCGTCGTGCCCGACAGGGCCTCGATCAGCGCCGACAGGTTCGCCCCGGCCAGCGGGTCGACGAGGAAGTGCTGCCCGTCGACGGCGAGCTGGATCAGGCAGACCTTCTCGTAGTAGCTGTGCAGACTGTCGGCCTCGGTGTCCACGCCGGCGCGCGGCGCCGCTTCGACGCGGCGTGCGAGGCGGTCGACGGCCGACTGATCGTCGACGTATGCATAGGATGTATCGTGTGTCGCGTGCAGGTGTGCGTCCTCGACTGGTGCGGTCGAGGCGGGATTATAGCACCCGACCGGACCATGGCCAACGCCGGACGGGACGACGCGAGGGAGAGTGAATGAACGAATCGTTCTATGACGGACTGGCGGAGGAGTACGACGTACTGACCGCGACGGCGTCGCGCGTCGGGCCGGCGCGACGGTTCGTGCGCGGCCTGACAGAAAGCGGGGAAGTGTCGAGTGCGCTGGACGTCGCCTGCGGGACGGGCCTCTACGCCATCGAGCTGGCGCGGGCGGGCGTGGAGACGGTCGGGGCGGACCTGTCGGCCGAGATGGTCGCCGCCGCTCGGGACCGGGCGCGGCGAGAGGGGGTGGAGGTCCGTTTCGTCCCCGCCGCGATGCAGGACGTAGCCGACCGGGTCGATGGCCCGTTCGACGTCGTGGTGTGCATGGGCAACTCCGTGCCGCACCTGCTGACCGACCACGATCTGGAGCTGGCGATGGCGGGCTTCCGCCGTCTGACGCGCGACGGCGGGCGTACGATCATCCAGCTGCTGAACTACGAGCGGATTCTGGCCGGGCGCGAGCGGATCGTCGGCGTCGACCGGCGGGGCGAACGCGAGTTCGTGCGGTTCTACGACTTCCTCGACGGATTCGTCCGGTTCAACGTGCTGGCGATCGACCTGTCGGATGACGAGCCGCGGTGGGACCTGCACGAGACGACGCTTCGCCCCTACACGGCCGACGATCTGCGCCGGGCGCTGCGCGAGGCGGGCTTCGTCTCCGTCGACCTGGCCGGCGACCTGGGCGAGGAGCCGTTCGTCCCCGCCGAGAGCGACACCGTCATGCTCACAGCCCGGCAGGCAGGCTCACGCAAGTGAAGCGCGGTGTGCTCCCGAAGATAGGAGTGAAGCGCGGTGTCCTTCCGAGGGCGCCGCGAGGACCGACGTTGTCAGCGGAACCGGTGCCGTCGATGCCGGTCGGTCCGTTTACCGGGCGTATTCGACGTACCGCAGCTCGCGGACGAGCGTGACCTTCACCTCGCCGGGGTACTCCATCTCGTCCTCGACGCGGCGGGCGATGTCCCGCGCGATCTTCGCCGACAGGCGGTCGTCGACGTTCTCGGCGTCCACGATGACGCGCACCTCGCGACCCGCCTGGATGGCGTAGGCCTGCGTAACGCCCTCGAAGCCGGTGGCGATCTCCTCGAGCTTCTGGAGACGCTGGATGTACCGTTCGAGCGACTCCCGCCGCGCGCCGGGTCGGGAGGCGCTGACGGCGTCGGCGGCGGCGATGATCGGCGTGTAGATGCTGGTCGCCTCGACGTCGCCGTGGTGTCCGCGGACGGCGTTGACCACCTCGTCCTTCTCGCCGTAGCGCTTGCAGAGATCGGCGCCGATGTCGGGGTGGGTTCCCTCCACCTCGTGGTCGACGCTCTTGCCGAGATCGTGCAGCAGTCCGCAGCGCCGGGCGAGCTGGGCGTTGAGCCCGAGCTGCTCGGCGATCACCTGCGAGAGATACGCCACCTCGATCGAGTGATTCAGGACGTTCTGGCCGTAGCTGGTGCGGAAGTGCAGGCGTCCCAGCAGGTCGGTGATCTTCTGGTGCAGTCCGCGGACGTTGGCGTCTATCGCCGCCTGCTTGCCGTACTCGTGAATCTGCCGGTTGACGTCCTTCTCCACGCCGGCGACGACCTCCTCGATGCGGGTCGGGTGAATGCGACCGTCTTGGATGAGCTTCTCCAGGGCGTTGCGGGCAACTTCCCGGCGGACCGGGTCGAATGCCGAGACCACCACCACGCCGGGTGTGTCGTCGACGATGACGTCCACGCCCGTTGCCTTCTCGAACGCGCGGATGTTGCGCCCCTCCCGGCCGATGATGCGCCCCTTCATGTCGTCGGAGGGGATGTCCACCGACGAAACGGTCACGTCGCTGGTGTGTTCGGCGGCGTAGCGCTGAATGGCCTGGACGACGATCTCGCGGGACTGCGTCTCAGCCTCGTCGCGGGCCTGGGTCAACTGCTTGTCGATCACCTCGGCGATCTCCCCCTCCATGTCCTTCTCAACCTGCCCGAGGAGGATCTCCCGCGCCTCCTCGGTCGAGAGGTTCGCCACCTTGAGAAGCTGGGACTTCTGCTGGGCGATGAGCTCGTTGAGGTGGCGGTCCTTGTCGGCGAGTGAGTGCTCGCGCTCGGCGACGGCCTTCTCGGCCGTGTCGAGCATCCGCTCCTTGTTGCTGAGTGTCTCGAGCTTCTGATCGACGATGTCCTCCCGCTTGGAGAGGCGCCGCTCCTCGTCGCGAAGCTCCTTGCGGGTCGACTCGGTCTCCTGGTCGAACTGCTCCCGGCGGCGGAGGTATTCGCTCTTGGCGTCAGCCTCGGCCTGGGCGACGATCTTCTGGGCCTCCGCCTCCGCGGTGCTGCGCGAGGCGGCGAGCTCCTTCTCGAGGGTTTCCCGGCGGGCCCGCTCGATGAGCATGCGGATCGCCAGTCCGGCGCCGAGCCCGACGAGAGCGGCCACGGTGACCCAGGCGATGACGGCGCCGACGCTGACGGCTGCGAGTGCGGACGGATTCATGGCACGTTCCTTGTCTATGCAGGCGCGTGCCGGAAAGGTGTGCATGCAAGCAGGTCCCGGACCCCTGGGGAGTCCGCCGGACCGACGGGACGTCCCGCGGCGCGCGCTGAATTGAGGCGCGCGGCCCACCGGACAGAGATATCACTCAAGCCTGTATCGCGTCGCCCCCGGATTCCGTGGGGCCAAACCAATTGCGCGACCTGCGATTGCCGGGACAGGCCGCCGCGGATCCGCACGCGCGCCCCAAGGGCAGGTCGTGCCTTCCTTGCTCCGCGAACTGCGTCCCGTGCAACGCCCTGAACTCTGTGCTGCGATGGCTCATGTGAACTCTATGGCCCGAGGGCCTCGTCCTTCACAGACGATCAGATCGGCGCTCCGCGCTGAATCGCCCTTTCTGCCGTGTTTCCCTGGAAGGGCGGCGATGCCAACGACCGGTCCCGACGGGACCTGAACGCCGGTTGCGGGACGGCCTGCTTGCGCGCTTCCCGGCCGTCGCTCAATGTTTCCGGCGCCCGCGCCTCGCAACGTCGTCATTGCGCCGGCTGCGCGCGCCGCTCATAATCTCTCATCGAATCATACTCCAGTTTCTTCGCAGCGGTCAAGCGGATTCCCCGGGCAACAGGGCAATTGCGGCGCCCCGCCGCCGAATTGCCTTGTTGTAGCATCGCCCATGACTATAATGCTCATCATCGTGCCTGTTCGGACCCCTCCGCCGGTCACGTGAGGACAACCGAGAGCAACCTCGGGGCGTGGCGCAGCTTGGATAGCGTGCTTGACTGGGGGTCAAGAGGTCGTGGGTTCAAATCCCACCGCCCCGATGTGAGACGGCCGTTGTCAGCAGACGACAGCGGCCGTTTTTCTTTGTCTGTAGCGGCACTTACGGGGGCTACCCCCACGGGGTCGGTCCGCCGGGGGGCCTTGGTCGGCGTGTCGGCGTTTGCCTCCGGTTGGCTCCACTTGCACCAATCTGGTGCAAGCGTGGGTGCAAGCGGGCGGTCGTCGCCGGTGCCGGTAGCCTTCGCCTGTTGGGGCTCCTGCCCGTCCAGCGGCAGGTCCGGCAGGGCATTCGTTGCGCCGCTCACGTCCAGGAGGCGCGGGTCCGTGCAGACGTTCGCTGTCAGGCTCGGGTCGGCGTGACGCATCAGCTTCTGGGCGTTCCGGAGATCGACCCCCGCCTCTTTCAGTCACGTGCAGAAGCTCATCCGCAGGCACTTGCGGTCCCGCCGCCATCCGTGTTGGCCCAGATAGCTCTCTTCGTTCGGGTTCATGTCCCGTTTCCGGGGAGTGGCTTAACGACAACCGCGGCTCCGCCTATCTTGGGGGCTCTCAAAGACTTCAAGAAGGATAAGGAGACCGCCGTTGTCGACCGGCGAGCTTACCGCCCTGCTGGGCGGATGGGAAGGCCGCCCGGGGAGGCAAACAGCCGACCGAAGCTGGCGGGCGGCAAGGGCGCCTGCGATCGACGGTGCGTGGGGAAACGCAGGGACCCCGGGCGACGGCGGATGCCGAGTCGCTTCTGGCGACGTGTCTTAAAAGCTTTGCGCGATTTCTCGATTTTCAGTTGACAACGGGCGGACTCACGGTAGACTCGGCGCGGTCAGATTTTGTGTTCTGCATTCAGCGCAAAGCATGATGTCTGCTGCATGGGTGTGGGGTTTTCTTTCGACGCGAGGCGTGAGTCACGCTGCCGGGGACCGCGCTGCGGCGTCCGGGTCGGGTCGTTGGCTCTTTTCGGGTAGTTGCCTTTCCGCCGTATCGTGCTGCCGCGTGTTGGTCTTCCCTTGGGGAAGCGAAGGCCGCGTTCCGGCAGGGCGTGTTCCCCGGGTCTTATCCGTTCGTCCGCCGTCTTCTTGTCGGAGCGTGGCCTTTGCGGCGAGTGGCCGGACAACCCGTGGCATGGGGTTCGCTGAGCACGACGCCCCCGCTGCCTGCGCCGCCGTCGTCGGTCGGTGCGCCCTTTCTTGAACTCTACGGGTCGGCGCTGCGCGCGCCGGCCTGCATTGCTTTCGCGTCGTCCGTCTCTGCGCGCTACCCGCTTCGCGCGCCTCTCGATCCCGTCCTCCAATTCCAGAAGGAGCCGTCATGAACACCACCGAGCTCGCCCGTCGCACCCTCCGCAGCCGTTGCGTCGAGGCCCGCCTGGAAACTCTCGAGCCGCGTCTGCTGCTCAGCAGCACGTGGTACCCCGACCTTCAGGGCGTCACCGCCCCGGCCGACGATCCGTCACTGCCGGCGGCGATGGACGTCTTCGCCCCGCCGGTCAACGCCCAGGCGCCCGACCCCGACGCGCCGATGTTCGCCGAGTGGGTCAAGAGCGGAGATCCGGGCGACGTGCTCGGCCTGACGGGCGTGCAGTTCTCGATGAACACCGGCGACGCGTTCGGCAGCGACAGCCAGTTCCTGGTCTACTCCCAGACCACGCCGCTGGACGGCGCCATGAGCGAGGCGGAGGTGCTGCGCCTCGACGCGGGCAACCTGCAGGCGGCAATTCGCCTGGGCGAGACGCTCCCGGACGACACGATGTACATGGTCTGGGCGGAGAATGCCGACGGGCCGGGCTATCCGATCGCGATCAACGCCACCGAGGCATGGTGGACGGGACCGGACGACGGGGTGACCCGCGGCGATACGGTGAGCGTCTACGGGCGGAATCTCGCCCACCACGACAGCACGTACGAGGGGACGAACGAGTCGTGGGTGTATCTCAAGCCGTCCGGCGGCGCAGGCGTGTGGGCGGATGTCACGGCCGCCAATCCCTACAAAGTCGACTTCACCGTTCCCGCGGGCCTGACCAACGGGACGTACGAGGTGTGGGTGCACAACGGTCACGGCGGCGAGTACGGCTGGAGCCGGGCCCATGACCTGACCGTGAGCGACCCGGTCGCGTGGACGGCGAACGTCTTTGACGTCACGAGCTACGGGGCGGTCGGCGACGGGGTTGTCGACGACTCCGCCGCCATCCAGGCGGCGATCGACGCGTCGAACGACTACGACACGATCTACTTCCCGGCCGGGACATATCTCGCCGACACGACGCAGTTCACCTTCCCGTCCAACCGGCGGATCACCGGCGACGGGATGAGCAGCTCGACGCTGCTGTGCCAGAAGGCCACGCTGGGCGGACAGACGGAGATGACGGACCTGGCGATCGAGGGCGAGCGGGGCATCGCGCTGAGCGCGGACTTCGTGCGGCTGACGCGGGTCAGCGTGCACGAGACGGGCTGGACCAGCTACAACATCGCCAACCTGGGCTACAAGCACTACGTCCACCTGACCGACAGCACGTTCATCGGCAACAAGGTGCTGGGGATCGGCGGGCAAACGTTCATCGACGGGTGCGACTTCCAGGCGCGTTACGACGCCGAGGACTGCATCGAGAGCTGGGGCGGCAGCCGCATCTCCGTGACGAACAACACGTTCCGGCACTACGACATGTCCGACCCCGGCCACCCGAGCGGCTGGGGCGAGGGGCGCCTGTGGGTGGGCTACTGCCACTGGGGCTCCCACAGCAACGAGTACTTCGGCGGCAACGAGACGATCGACTTCGTCGTCCGCACCGGCGGCGGGGACCAGAACTCCGGCGAGCAGATTCTCTACGAGGGCAGCTACGACTACTACTCGGGCGGCATCACGGGCGCGACGAGCAATACCGTGACGCTGCCGTCCGATCCGTCCTCGGCTCCCAACAGCGGGATGCGGGTGGTGGTGACGGACGGTGCGGGCCTCGGGCAGGTCATGCCGATCAGCTCCTGGGACTCCGGCACGAAGACCATCACGCTGGCGCAGGATTTCAGCGTCATTCCCGACCCGGCGACCAGCTCGATTCAGGTGGTCCGCTTCCCCGAGCGGGTGGTGGTCTACGACAACGTCTTCGACGGGACCGAGCTGGCCGTCGAGCAGGAGGCCCACGTCGCCAACGTCGGCGTGGACACCTTCAGCGGCGCCAGCGACTTCACCGTCGACAACAACACGTTCAACCAGCTCCGCACCGGCGTCAACTGGACACCCAACAACACACGCAACTACCACAAGCTCGTCGAGAACAACACCTTCACATACGTCCGGACCGGCTACAGCTTCGGCGACAGCACCTCCAACGGCGGGGGAGTCACCTCGCTGCTGAACACCTTCCGGGACAACACCATCGAGCACGCCTACGACGCGGCCGTCAGGTTCTCCAGCCACGCCACCGCGGGCTCGCCCGTCCTGTTCGTCATGGACTCGAACGCGGTGCAGGCGGCGAATCGGGGACTGGTGATCGGGGACGGCTCGGCCGATGACGTCATCCTCTACGACAACACCTTCGAGCGCGGCACGGCCGAATACGCCGGCTCGATCGGCGTGGACTACGGGACCGGCGCCGACCTGATGATGCGCGACACGACGTGGTCGGGCTTCCAGACGCCCGTGGTCGGAACCGGTCCCGGCGCGGTTCTGGAGACGCCGGTGCGGCTGTTCGAGCTGGACGCCCCGGCCGGGGGATCGACCCAGCGGACACTGACCGTGTGGAACGCCGGATCCGCGTCGCTGAGCTGGGGCGTTTCGGACGACGCGGCATGGCTGAGTTTGAGCGATTCCAGCGGCACGGTGGAAGACCAGCTCTCGGCCGACGATGTAACGATCACCGCCGACGCTGCGGGGCTGTCCGAAGGCGAGTACACGGGCACGATCACGCTGACGGCCGGGGCGCAGACCATCGAGATGACCGTCGCGTTCACCGTCGGCGACCGTCCCGCCGTAACCGGCTATTCGCAGACACAGGACGTGCTGGGGGCGGGTTCGGTGATCACCGTCAACGGCAGCGGGTTCGTGAACGGCTGCGAGGTGCGCATCGGCGGGGACACGCCGGCGACGAACGTAAACTATCTCAGCTCGACGCAGATCGAGGTGACGCTGCCGGCGACGGACGCCGCCGACGGCATCTACGCGCTCGAGGTGATCAACCCGAACGGCCTGGCGGCGAGTTGCGACCAGGGCGTCGCCTACGGGCGGTACCTGGACACCTGCACGCCCGAGCGCGACCACAAGGACGGCGGCGCGCTGATCACAATCCACGGCGCCGGGTTCGAGGCGACCACCACGTTCACCGTCAACGGCCAGCCGGCGACGAATGTCACGATCGTCTCCCCGCGCGAGGCGACGATGAACGCCCCGGCCTCGACTACGGTGGGCCTGGCGACCATCGAGGCCTCGACCGGCGCCGAGGTCTTCAGCGGCGCGCCGAAGTTCGGCTACCACGACACCTTCATGGATTCCTACTTCACCGACACCGGTCTGGCCGACCTGCAGGCGAAGTTCGTTGATCCGTTCTACGCCGACTACGCCAAGGGCGTCTCCGACCGGATGGCCAAGATCGTCAACGAGCCCGTCCAGGACAGCCTCGACCGCAATTCCTCCACGCTCGAGGCGATGCTCTACGGCTATCTCCTGACAGGCAAGCAGGAGTATCGCGACCGCCTGTTCAAGGAGGTCGACTGGATCGCCAACGTGCACGGGTGGGATCCGCAGCCGGCGGAGATCAACGGCACCCGTCCGATCAGCATGGCGATGGTATACAACGCCCTCGGCGCCGAGCTGACGGCCGAGGAACGCACCACGCTGGAGACCTACCTGACGACGGTCCTCGAGGACACCGAGGACAACTGGGGCTGGCATGGGAACACGGGGAGCAACACGGTCGCCCTGGCGGCGGCGTGCGGGGGCATGACCGGCCTGGCGCTGCTGCATACCGGGCACGCCCGGGCCCAGTGGGCGATCGACTGGTCGGTCGATCAACTGAACAACGACTACCTCATCAACGGCCTCCAGCCGGACGGCGGTGCGATCGAGGGTTCGCTCTACTGGGACTTCGGGCTCGGATATTCGCTGCGATTCGGGCACGCCCTGCAGGACCGCACCGGCGACGACCAGGGCCTGCTCACCCACGCGAACATCCAGAACAACTACCGTTACGTCGAGATGATGCTCGCCGGGGACAAGCTCACGGGCATGCAGACCTTCGGCGACACCCAGCCGTTCCTGACCGGCTTTGCGATCGCCGCGGACGCGGGCTCGCGGTTCGACCAACCCCTGATGCGCTGGCTGGCGGATCACATGGCCTCCCGCGTCGCCGCCGACGAGGACGGACAGGTCAGCAGCTACTACTGGAACAACCTCGACGTCCGCGACAAGTACGTGGTGTGGGGTTTCCTGTGGCGTGACAACGTCGCCGCGCCGGCCGACTTCCCCGCCATCCCCGAGCTCGTGGTGCTGAACAACGACACGCAGTGGGCGTCGATGCGCACCGACGGGGCCGACTTCTATCCCGACACGGTGCTCGCGATCAACGGCGGCCGGTCGCTTACCCATCACAAACAGTATGATTGCGGCAGCTTCACACTCCAGGCGAACGAGGAGGCCTACCTGATCGACCCCGGCTACAACCGCGGGTACGCCATGGACGGCCACCAGGACTACCACTCGCTGCCCCTCGTCGACGGGAGCGGCGTCAGCGACAGCGGGCATGCGACGATCGTCGATTCCTTCAACGAGACCGGTCCGGAGGTCCGCGGGATCGTGGTCGATTCGACGAGCGCCTATCTCAACGGCGCCGCGGAGCGCGTGCGCCGCACCTTCGCGATGACCCAGGCCCTCGACGAGGGCGAAGCCGTCGTGCTCGTCGACGACATCGCCGCCACCGGCGCCGGACAGATCACCGCGCAGTACCAGACCTTCCGCGACACGCAGGTGATCGACGGCGGGGCGGGCGCGCTGGTGACCGGCGACAACGGCCGACTGATGCTCCGCACCTTCGGGCCGACGGTCTCGCTGGGGCGGCAGGGCCCGAATGACTGGGGCAACTCTTGGTATTTCAAGCGGCTCGGCATCGACTGGTACACCGTGAGCGGGACCTACCAGGCGGACGTCGACATGCCGCTGGTGACCGTCATGCTCCCGCTCGACCGCGAGGGCGACCTGCCCGCCGCGGGGACGGACTTCAACGTGACCTACGGCGCCGGCACGATCGACGTGAACCTGCCCGGCGGGTCCGTCATGCACTTCGTCAAGAGCGGCGACATCTGGGTCTACGACAGCACCGACCAGCCCGCCACGCCGACCGTGACCGTCCGCAGCGTCGACGAATCGGCGGCCGAGGCGGGCGAGGACCCGGCCTCGTTCCTCGTCTACCGCAACGGGTCGACGACGGGCGACCTGGTCGTGAACTACTCGCTGAGCGGCACGGCCGATGCGGCCGACTACGTCGAGACACTCTCGGGCTCGGTGACGATCCCCGACGGCAGCGAGTACGTCGAGGTCACCGTGACCCCCGTCGACGACGCCGACCCCGAGATCGCCGAGCTGCTCACGCTCACCGTGACCAGCGGGACGGGGTATGACCTGGCCTATCCCGCGGCCGACACGATCACCATCGCCGACGACGACATGGAGATCTTCACCTGGATCGGCGGGACCGGGAGCTGGTCGGCCAGCGCCAACTGGGACCGCAACGAAGTGCCGGGCCCGACGGACATCGCCCTGTTCGACTCCGGCTCGGAGGTCATGATCGACACGCAGGACGTGACGATCGGCTGGGTCACTGTAGAGGTCGAGAGCGACTTCACCATCAGCGGCAGCTATGCGCTGACGCTCAACAACGGGGCGATGAACGTCGAGGCCGACCCGGGTGTGACGCATCGGATCACGGCGCCCGTCTCCGGCACGGCGAGCGAGGTGAACTTCTTCGGCGGCGGCAGCTACGTTCTCGGCAATGCCGCCAATGACTTCATCGCCCCCGTTTCCGTCGCCGCCGGCACGTTCCAGTACGCCAACTCGGGCGGGGTCGACACGATCTTCGGCGACGCGTCCAACGACCTGACCCTCTCCGACAATCTGCTGTTCAGCATCGGAACGGCCGGCGGCAGCTTCAACCCGGCCGCGGGACGGACGGTCACCATCGGAGCCGGCGGCGTCCGCTTCAGCGGGCACTCCGACGGCGTGGTGTTTGACGACGCCGATCAGCTCCACGGCGACCAGCCGATCACCTACTCCGACCGCGGGTACGGCAGCGCGCTGAGCTTCTCCGCCGATCAGCCCAACTTCAGTGGCGATATCACGATCGACGGCTCGTACGGCCAGCGGCGCGACGCCAAGCTCGACCTGAACGGCGCGGGCTACATGGGCCCCGGCGCCGTGCTGATTACCGATACGAACGGTATCGTGGATTACGTCTGGGGCGGCCAGGAGGCGGGCGGCGCCGGCGACGGCGGGCCCGTGGGCGTGACCGCGGCCGACGCCGGCACCATCGACCTGCAGGGAACCTGGGTCGACTCCCGCGACCGCTTCACCGTCAACGCCACCGGATACCTTCGCGGCGCCGCGGCCGAGCTGGGCGCGGTCACGCGGGTGACGAACTTCACCGACTACGCCTCGCAGACCGGACCGGAGGTGGTGCTCGCTCCCGGCGCGGTCATCTGTCACGTCGACGTCAGCACGGCCTCCGTTCAGAATCTCGGCACGAGCGGGGACCTGATCTTCGCCATCGCCGAGAACTTCAACGACGCCGGGTTCGCGCTGGACATCGGCGACGGCACGCCGTGGATGGGTCTCGGCAAGCAGACCAACGCGCTGAACGGAACCACGAGCTACTGGCACCGCCGGATTCAGACGGGCACGATCACCGTGCACAACACCGGCATCGGCGAGATTCTCTTCCGCGCGGCCGGGCGGGCATACAGCGGCGAGGAGCAGTTCCTGCTCGGCAGCGGAGCCGACTGCCCGAGCTTCCTGCTCGCCGGCGGATCGAGCCCGGTCGACGCGCGGATCGTCGCTACGCAGAACCAGGGAATCTTCGTGCTGGACAGCTCGGCCCCGGATTTCGCCTCGGCCATCCAGAAGTGGATCGTCGACGGCAGTCAGGGCGGCGTACTGCGCGTCAATTACGCCGGCGGCGCCGACGGACTGCCCGTGGAAGTCACCGACGGCGGGCGCGTCGTAGCCGGCGCAGCCGACGCGCTGGACGGGGACTGGATTCTCCACGGCGGCTCGACGCTCGTCGGTCCGGCCACGCTCCAGGCCGGAACCACCGTCGACCCGATCGGCGCCGCCGACGTCAGCGGCGACCTGACACTCTTGAACACGAGCACCTACGCCTGGCGCCTGACGGGCGACGGCGGCGACCGGCTCGACGTCGACGGCGCGCTGACGCTGCCCTCCGGCGGGGAGACCTGGACGCTCGCGCTCAGTACCGACGGCGCCGAACTGTACGAGGACATGGTCCTCTTCTCGTATACAGGCGCGGACCCGGACGTCGGCGGGGCCGTGATCGACTACGGCACGACGGGCTGGGAGAGTCTCAATCTCTCGCTGACCGCCGGCAACGGTCAGGTGCTGCTGACCGGTGACTGGCCGACGCCGCCCGTCGTCAGCATCGACGCCACCGACGACCGCGCCGCCGAAGCCGGGCAGGAGACCGGTGAGTTCACCGTCACCCGCGACCAGACCGACGGCGACCTGACGGTCTACTACGAGGTGACCGGCACCGCGACGGCCAACGACTACGTCGAGACCCTCTCCGGCAGCGTCGTGATCCCCGACGGGCAGACCTCCGCGCCGATCACGATCACGCCCGTTGACGACACCGACCCCGAGGGAGACGAGACGGTCGTCATCACCCTCCAGGCCCACAGCCAGTACGATCTCGGCACGCCCACGTCCGACACGGTGACGATCACCGACGACGACGCGGCCGCCGGGGTCACCCTCACCGCGGTCGACGACCAGGCCGACGAGGCCGGGCAGGACGCGGGCACCTTCCGCTTCGAGCGGGACAACACCGGCGGCGACCTGACCGTCTACTACAGCGTCAGCGGGACGGCGTCGGCGAGCGATTACCAGGAGAGTCTCAGCGGGTCGATCGTCATTCCCGACGGACAGCTCTACGTGGACCAGACCGTCACGCCCGTGGACGACGCGGACATCGAGTCCACCGAGACGCTGCATCTCCAGCTCGAATCCGACCCGAACTACACCATCGGCTCGCCCGCCAGCGACGACGTCTACATCGCCAGCGACGACGTGCCCACGGTGACCATCGAAGCCACTGACGCGGACGCCGCGGAACTTGGCCAGGATACCGGCACGTTCACCGTGGCCCGCGCCGGCAGCGGCGCGCTGACCGACAACGACCTGCCGGTGCAGTACACGATCGCCGGCTCTGCGAGCGATGCGGATTACGAGGAGACGCTGACCGGCACCGTGACGATTCCCGCCGGCGAGACGTATACGACCATCACGATCACCCCCGTCGACGATACGGAGCAGGAAGGCCCGGAGACCGTCCAGCTCACGCTGGCGGCCAGCTCGTTGTACACGATCGGCGCGGCCGACAGCGACACCGTCATCATTGACGACGATGACTGGACGCCGGGCACGTGCATCTGGACCAACACCGGGCTCGACAGCCTCGCCAGCAACCCCGCCAACTGGGACGGGCAGCTCGGCAACGGCGTGACCGTCCTCCTCGACGCCGAGGCGGCCAACGGGACCGACGACCTGATCTGGGACGTGCCCTACGACGTGGCCGCCTGGACGCAGGAGTCCGACTACACCGGCACGGTGACCATCACCACGACGTACGCGTCGTACGACCCGGCCTACACGACGTTCTTCATCACGGGGAACCTCGACATCCAGGGCGGCATGTGGACCCACAGCGACAACCTCTACGGCTACGGCGCCGCCAGCCCGGACTCCCACCGTCTCCGCGTGGACGTGGGCGGAAGCCTGACGCTCGGCGCGGGCGCGGCGATCGACGTGACCGACCGCGGATACCGCCGGGGCAACCCCAGCTTCAACGGCGGGGGCACGCACGGCGGGGTCGGCGGCGGGAGCCCGAATCCCGGCAGCGCCTACGACTCCGCGTTCCAGCCCGTCCTTCACGGCGAGGGCGGCGGGTCGACCAGCGACTGGCAGCATCACGGCGGCGGATCGGTGTACCTCACCGTCGCCGGGGCGTCGACGATCGACGGGAGCATCCTCGCCAACGTCCTGGCGCCCACGCAGACATGGACCCGGGCGGCCGCCGGCGGGAGCGTCTATCTCCAGACGGCCACCCTCGCCGGCGCCGGCGCCATCGAGGCGCGGGGCGGCGATTCCACCGGCGGCTCCAACACCGGCGACGGCGGCGGCGGACGCATCGCCGTCCTCCTCACCCAGGCCGGCGCGGACTTCGCCACCTACACCGGGACATTCAACACCCAGCCGGGCGTGGGCGGGCTCAGCTCGATCCACGCCGCCGGAGGATCGATCTATCTCCAGACCGGCAGCCAGTCCACCGGCGCCGGCGAGCTGGTCTTCGACTTCAACAACCGCAACGGCGACCTCGTGGACGATCGGGCGGCCAACCTGACCGGCGAGGACTTCAGCGCCACGGCCGTCACACTCCGCGACGGCGCCTTGTGGGCCCTGAAGGCCGACGAGGAAATCGGCGCCCTCGACATGACCACCGGCACCAACCTCTGCCTCGAGGGCTACACCATCACGATCAACCAGGCCAAGTCCCAGGCCACGCTTGACGGGACGATCTACCTCGACGCGGCTCGCACGGAAGTCTACGACCCGCAGGTCGGCGACCCCCAGGTCGTGTGGACCGGGCAGGCGATTCCCACCGTCACACTCTCCGCCAATGACGCTTTGGCGGCCGAGACGGGACCTGATGCCGGGCAGTTCACCGTCTCGCGCGACACCACCGACGGCGACCTGACCGTGTACTACTCCGTCGGCGGAACGGCCTCGAACGGCGACTACACCGAGACGCTCAGCGGCTCAGTGACGATCCTCGACGGCCAATCGTCCGCGACGATCGACATCACCCCGATCGACGACAGCGAGATCGAGAACGACGAGACGGTGCAGCTCACCCTTACGGCCGACGCGGCCTACACCATCGGCAGCCCGTCGCAGGACACCGTCACCATCGCCGACAACGATGTGCCGGAAGTGACAATCACGGCCAACGACGCGGCCGCGGCGGAGGAAGGCCAGGATCCCGGTCAGTTCACCGTCACCCGCAGCGGAACCGGGCTGGTGACCGATGGCGATCTGGTCGTCTACTACTCCGTCGGCGGGACGGCCAGCTCGGCGGACTACTCGGAGACGCTGTCCGGCTCGGTCACGATCCTCGACGGTCAGAGCTCGTCGACGATCGACATCACGCCCGTCGACGACGCCGAGATCGAGAACGACGAGACGGTGCAGCTCACCCTCACCGCCGACGCAGCCTACGACATCGGCAGCCCGTCACAGGACTCCGTCACCATTGCCGACAACGATCTGCCGGAAGTGACGATCACGGCCAACGACGCGGCCGCGGCGGAAGAGCTTCAGGACCCCGGTCAGTTCACCGTCACCCGCAGCGGAACCGGGCTGGTGACCGACGGCGACCTGGTCGTCTACTACTCCGTCGGCGGGACGGCGAGCTCCGGCGATTACTCCGAGACGCTCAGCGGCTCGGTAACGATCCTCGACGGTCAGAGCTCGGCAACCATCGATGTCACGCCGGTTGACGATTCGGAGATCGAGCTCGACGAGACGGTTCAGCTCACCCTAACGGCCGACGCGGCCTACACGATCGGCAGCCCGTCGCAGGACACCGTCACCATCGCCGACAACGATGTGCCGGACGTGACAATCACGGCCAACGACGCGGCCGCGGCGGAAGAGCTTCAGGACCCGGGTCAGTTCACCGTCACCCGCAGCGGAACCGGGCTGGTGACCGATGGCGATCTGGTCGTCTACTACTCCGTCGGCGGGACGGCCAGCTCGGCGGACTACTCGGAGACGCTGTCCGGCTCGGTCACGATCCTCGACGGTCAGAGCTCGTCGACGATCGACATCACGCCCGTCGACGACGCCGAGATCGAGAACGACGAGACGGTGCAGCTCACCCTCACCGCCGACGCAGCCTATACCGTCGGCTCGCCGTCGCAGGACAGCGTGACCATCGCCGACAACGATGCCTTCACCGGCACGGCCGTCTGGACGAACGCCGGACTGGACAACCTCGCCAGCAACCCGGCCAACTGGGACGGCACGCTCGGCGATACGGTTGACGTGATCCTCGACGGCACGGAGAGCACGGACGATATGATCTGGGACGTGACGTACCAGGTCGACGACTGGACGCAGCTGGCCGACTACACCGGTCTCGTCACGATCACCACGACCTACTCTTCCTACGATCCGACCTTCACGACGTTGCAGGTCACGGGCAACCTCGACATCCAGGGCGGCGCATGGACACACGTCGACAACCTCTACGGGTACAGCGAAACCGATCCGGATTCGCATCGGCTGCGGGTCGACGTCGGCGGCAACCTGACGCTGGGCGCCGGCGCGACGATCGACGTGACGGATCGCGGATACCGTCGGGGCCTGCCAAGCTTCAACGGCGGCGCCAGCCACGGCGGCCGCGGCGGCACGGCGATTCCGCCCAACACCGACCCCTACGACTCGATCTTCGAGCCCGTCCTGCACGGCGAAGGTGGGGGGTCCACCAGCGACTGGCAGCATCATGGCGGCGGTTCGGTGTACCTGACCGTCGCCGGAGCGTCGACGATTGACGGCAGCATCATCGCCAACGTCCTTGCGCCCACGCAGACCTGGACCCGGGCGGCCGCCGGCGGAAGCGTCTACCTCCAGACGGCAACGCTCTCCGGCGCCGGCGCCATCGAGGCGCGGGGCGGCGACTCCACCGGAGGCTCCAACACGGGCGACGGCGGCGGCGGACGCATCGCCGTCGTGCTCACCCAGACCGGCGCCGATTTCACTTCCTTTGCGGGAGCCCTCAACGCCCAGCCGGGCGTCGGCGGGATCGGTTCCGCCCACGCCGCCGCGGGCTCGATCTATCTCCAGGACGGCGACGACGCCGCCGGCGAGGGCGAAGTCATTCTCAACTTCTTCGACCGCAACGGCGATCTCGTCGACGACTACGCCCACACCTTCACCGCCGAGGACCTGTCGGCCGCGGACATCCTGATGCGGCAGGGCGCCCTCGTGCAGCTCAAGGGCAATCGCGAGATCGGAACGCTCGACATGGCCAGCGGCACCAATCTGCTGCTCGACGGCTACACCATCACGATCAACCAGGCCAAGTCCCAGGCGACGCTTGACGGAACCATCTACCTGGACGCGGCGCAAACCGAGATCTACGACCCGCAGCTCGGGGATCCGCAGGTCGTATGGACCGTCATCGACACGCCGACCGTCACCCTCACCGCCAATGACGCGGCCGCGGCCGAGGACGGGCCCGACGCCGGTCAGTTCACCGTCTCCCGCGACACGACCGACGGCGACCTGACGGTCTACTACTCCGTCGGCGGGACGGCGAGCTCCGCCGACTACTCCGAGACGCTGTCGGGCTCCGT
>CAZADC010000020.1:0-2062 GCA_964483755.1 uncultured Planctomycetaceae bacterium
CCTGGACGATGAGCCGGGCGATCCGTTTCCTGGATGAGCGGGAGCAGGATCAGCCGTTCTTCCTGAACATCTCCTTCGCCCGCCCGCACTCGCCGTACGTTCCCCCGCAACCGTACTGGGACATGTACATTCACGGGGAAACGCCGCCGCCGACGGTCGGCGACCGGGCAGCCGGATACGCCGAACCCGACCCGGAGACGCTCTCCCCCAACGCGTGGCGCGGGCGGATGACGGACGAGCAGATTCACTGCGCCCGCAGCGGGTACTACGGTGAGATCAGCTTCATTGACGCGCAGGTCGGACGCCTGATGAACTGGCTCGGCCGCCACCAGCCGCACACGCTGCGCAACACGTGGTTCGTCTTCGCGTCGGACCACGGCGACATGCAGGGCGACCACAACCTCTGGCGCAAAACGTACGCGTACGAGGGCAGCGCGCGGATTCCGCTGATCGTCTGTCCGCCCCCGGGCGAACTGCCGCCCCGTCACGTCGCGGAAGAAGTCACCGAGCTGCGCGACGTGATGCCGACCGTCCTGGACATCGCCGGCGTCGAGCACCCGCCGACCGTGGTCGGCCGATCCCTCCTGCCGCTGGCCGAATCTCCGGCCGACTCGTGGCGGGAGTACATTCATGGCGAACACTGCACCTGCTACTCCCCCGCCGCCGAGATGCAGTATCTCACCGACGGGCGGGAGAAGTACGTCTGGCTGCCGCGGGCCGGGTGCGAGCAGCTCTTCGACCTGACCAGCGATCCGGGAGAGACCCGCGACCTGATCGATGACCCGTCGTACGCCGAGCGGGCAAGGCTGTGGCGCGGACGACTGGTCGACGAGCTGGCGGCACGCAACTGCGGGTGGGTCAGGGGTGGCGAGCTGCACTGCCCGCCCGACGAGCCGCTCGTCTCCCCCTGGCGCGACCGCCGCTGGGACGGCGGCTGATCGCCCTGCACATCCTGCCGAAATGGCAACCCGCACGCGAAAACGGCGCGAACCGACAAAACCCGACGGCCGTAAGTACCTTTGAAGAAACCTCTTACTCCCCGGCACGGGGTTTGCACATTATTCCAGCGAGAGGATGACCACTGCGCGGATGCCGCGCGTTCACATACACGGGAAACAAACGACATGAGAATGGACAAACTGACAGTCAAGGCACAGGAAGCCCTCGCCGAGGCGCAGCACGTCGCCTCCGAGCGGGGGCAGGCGTCCGTCGGGCCGCTGCACCTGCTCGACGCCCTGCTCGACCAGGACGGCGGGCTCGCCGCGCCCCTGCTCGACAAGGCCGGCGCGGGCGCCCGGCGCGTCGCGGGGATCGTCAAGTCCGAGATCGAGCGCCTTCCCAGCCAGTCGGCCCAGGCGGCGACGTCGATGGACCCCGCCCTCAACGCGGTGCTTAACCGCGCCGAGAAGGAGGCCCGCGACCTCGGCGACGAGTACACGTCCGTCGAGCACCTGCTGCTCGCCCTCGCGGCCGAGAAGTCCGCCGCACAGGAGCTGCTGGACACGCTCGGCGTCGATCGCGACGCGATCCTCGCGGGGATGCGGGAGGTCCGCGGGTCGCAGCGCGTGACCGACCAGAACCCCGAGGACAAGTACCAGGCGCTGGAGCGGTACGGCAAGGATCTGTGCGACCTCGCGCGGACCGGGAAGATCGACCCGGTCATCGGGCGCGACGAGGAGATTCGCCGCTGCATGCAGGTGCTCTCGCGCCGCACGAAGAACAACCCCGTGCTGATCGGCTCGCCGGGCGTCGGGAAGACGGCGATCGTCGAGGGGCTGGCCCAGCGGATCGTCGACGGCGACGTGCCGAGCGGGCTGAGCGGAAAGACCATCGTCGCGCTGGACATGGGCGCCCTGCTGGCCGGGGCGAAGTTCCGCGGCGAGTTCGAGGACCGTCTCAAGGCCGTCATCCAGGAGGTCGCCCAGTCCGACGGGCGGGTCATCCTGTTCATCGACGAGATGCACACCGTCGTGGGCGCCGGCGCCGCCGAGGGCGCCATCTCGGCCGGCAACCTCATCAAGCCCGCGCTCGCCCGCGGCGAGCTGCGATGCATCGGCGCCAC
>CAZADC010000020.1:2072-19011 GCA_964483755.1 uncultured Planctomycetaceae bacterium
CGGCGCCACGACGCTGGACGAGTACCGCAAGCACGTCGAGAAGGACGCCGCCCTCGAGCGGCGCTTCCAGCCCGTGCTGGTCGACGAGCCGAACGTCGAGGAGACGATCGCGATCCTCCGCGGGCTCAAGCCCCGCTACGACGCCCACCATGGCGTGCGCATCCAGGACGCGGCGCTGGTCTCGGCGGCCGTCATGTCCGACCGCTACATCACCGACCGCTTCCTGCCCGACAAGGCGATCGACCTGATCGACGAGGCGGCGTCGCGCCTGCGGATCGAGAACGACTCGATGCCCGCCGAGCTCGACGAGCTGAACCGTCGGATAATGCAGTTGCAGATCGAGCGCGAGGCGCTGCGCAAGGAGAAGGACGCGGCCAGCAAGGAGCGCCTCGCGGGCGTCGAGGAGCAGCTCTCCGATCTGCAGAGCGAGTTCGACGCCATGCAGGCCCGCTGGTCCAACGAGCAGGAGGGACTTGGGGAGATCAAACGGCTGCGCGAGGAGATCGAGTCGCGCCATACCGAGCTGGAACAGGCGCAGCGCAACGGCGATCTCGAGACGGCCGCGCGGATCCAGTACGGCGACCTGCGCCAGCTCGAAGCGCAGCTCGCGGAGAAGGAAGAGCGTCTCAACGAGCTTCAGGCCGCCGGCGGGATGACCAGCGAGGAGGTGACGCCCGAGCAGATCGCCGAAGTGGTCGCCAAGTGGACGCACATACCGGTCGCGAAGCTGATGGAGTCCGAGCGGGAGAAGCTGCTGGACATGGAGGATCGCATCCGCGAGCGGGTGGTCGGGCAGGACGACGCCGTCCACGCCGTCTCGGAGGCGGTGCGGCGCAACCGCGCCGGGCTGGGCGACCCGCGCCGCCCGATCGGGAGCTTCCTGTTCCTCGGGCCGACCGGCGTCGGGAAGACCGAGCTGTGCAAGGCGCTCGCCGAACTGCTGTTCGACACCGAGGACGCCATGATCCGCATCGACATGAGCGAATTCATGGAACAGCACTCGGTCGCCCGCCTGATCGGCGCCCCGCCGGGATACGTCGGCTACGAGGAAGGCGGACGCCTCACCGAGGCCGTGCGACGCCGTCCCTACAGCGTCATCCTGTTCGACGAGGTTGAGAAGGCCCACCGCGACGTGTTCAACGTCCTGCTGCAGGTGCTCGACGACGGAAGACTGACCGACGGGCAGGGACGCACTGTCGACTTCAAGAACACGCTGATCGTCATGACCAGCAACATCGCCTCGGAGTTCATTCATTCGCTCACCGAGCGGAACGCCGAGCAGTGGGAGGTCGAGGCGCAGATCAAGTCGGCGCTGAAGGAGCACTTCCGTCCGGAGTTCCTCAACCGGATCGACGAGACGGTGGTCTTTCATCAGCTCAGCAAGGAAAACCTCGCCGACATCGTGGACATCCAGGTCCGCTACCTGTCGGGGCGTCTCGCCGACCGGAGCGTCACGCTGGAGCTGACCGACGCGGCGAAGGAGCTGCTGGCGGAGCTGGGCTGGGACCCGAGCTTCGGCGCCCGCCCGCTCAAACGCGTGATCCAGCAGAAGGTCGAGAACGGACTCGCCCAGCGCATCCTCGCGGGCGAAATCCGTGACGGCGACCGCGTCACCGTCGACGTGGCCGGCAAGAGCTTCACCTTCACGGTGTCGCGAGAAGCGACCGGTGAGCCGGACGGGAACGAGGAGGTCGTCGAGGGCGAGATCGTAGAGTAGCCGGCCCGTCTGACGATCAGGCCGAGCACTCCGCCCCCCGCCGCCCGAAACGGCGCCGGAGGCCGACGGCTCCTTCCCGCCCCTGTCGCTGCGCCCTGCGCGGCGATAGGATGTCGGCGTGCAACATCAGTCAATCGCCGCCACGGGAGCCGACGCATGCGATCGAGTCACGGGCACTTCGCCGCCGACGGAACGGAATTCGTCGTCACCGAGCGAAACACCCCTCGCGCGTGGGTGAACTACTTCTGGAACGACCGGTTCATCTCCGGCGTGTCCCAGCACGGGTCGGGGGAAGGGATGTACAAAGAGCGGGCGATGCAGTACATCGACCCGCGCGGGCGGAACCTGATGATCCGCGACGGCGACCGCTGCTTCTACCTGCGGGACGAGTCCGACGGCGCCGTCTGGTCGCCCGGCTGGTACCCCGTGCGGGCCGACGTGGAGAACTTCCGCTGCACGCACGGGCTGGGGTACTCCGTCATCGAATCGGCGCGGGCGGGCATCGCCGCGCGGTTCCGCGTTTTCGTCCCGCCCGAGGCGCCGTGCGAGATCTGGACCGTCACACTGACCAGCCGCCGCGACGCGCCCGCGACGATCAAGCTCTACAGCTTCGCCGACTGGCTGCTGCAGGGGTATCCGATCTACAGCGACTACTACTCGAGCCTGCGCGGCGAGTACCACGACGACGTCCACGTCGCACAGGGGTGCAACCGCAGCGTCGAGCGGACGCATGACGTGTTCGACGGGTTCGTCGCCTCGGACGTCGAGCCGACCGGCTTCGACACGTCGCGGCGGGCGTTCCTCGGCAACTTCGGTCACGTCGCGCTACCCGAGGCCGTCGCCGAAGGCCGGTGCCGAAACTCCCTCGCCTGCAGCGAGAAGCTCATCAGCGCCCTGGAGCACACGCTGACGATCCCGCCCGGCGGGCAGCGGACGCTGCACGTGCTGATCGGCGCGTCGAGCGGGCGGGAGATGACGCGGGAGATCGTCACGCGCCTCACCGCCGACGGCGTGATCGAGAGCGAGTTCGAGCGGCTGCGCGCCCGCAAGGGGGAGATGATCGACTGCGTCCGCGTCGACACGCCCGACGAGCGCACGAACTGGCTGGTCAACGGGTGGATCAAGCAGCAGATTCAGCTCTACGCGGACGTCGGCAGCGACAACGGGCGCGGCTTCCGCGACGCCATGCAGCTTCTGTGGGCGACGGCCAGCTTCGATTCCGCCTATACGCGTCGGATGCTCGACGAGTGCCTGCGCCACCAGTTCGCCGACGGGCACACCCTCCGCGGCTGGCTTCCGGTGGACGACCACCACTACAGCGACGGGCCGGTGTGGATCGCGCCGGTCGTGGACGCCTACCTGCGCGAGACCGGCGACGCCGACGTGCTCGACGCCGTCGTGCGCTACTTCGACGAGGGCGCCGGCAGCGTGTGGGATCACCTGCTGCGCGGCCTGCACCACAGCACGGAAGATCTCGGCCCGCGCGGGCTCGTCCGGGCGCACTTCGGCGACTGGAACGACTCGCTGACCGGCGTCGGCGTCGAGGGGCGCGGCGAATCGGTCTGGACGACGATCGCGATCATCTACTCCTGCAAGGTCGCCGCGCGGATCGCCCGCCTCGTTCGCGGCCGGACCGATGAGGCCGACGAGCTGCTCGCCCGCGCCGAGCGTCTGCGCCAGGCCGTCGAGACCCACGCCTGGGACGGGCAGTGGTATCTGCGGGCGATCAACGACCGCGACGAGCCCGTCGGTTCGAGGACGAACCGCCAGGGGCGCATCTGGCTGCTCCCGCAGGTGTGGGCGATTCTCGCGGACATCGTCGACGACGAGCGGCGCGCCCTCCTGCTGCGGATGGTCGACGAGCACCTCGAATGCGACTACGGCTCGCTGGTGCAGTCGCCGCCGTACGCCGAGCCGGACGCCGGCGTCGGGCGCCTGACGATGTTCAACCCCGGCATGTGGGAGAACGGGTGTCCGTATTGCCACGCGACGAGCTTCAAGATCATCGCCGACTGCGTCGCCGGACGCGGCGACGAGGCGTACCGCTCGTTCTGCAAGGTCATGCCCGACAACCAATGGAACCCCTCGACCCACAGCGGGTGCGAGCCGTACGTCGTGACGAACATGTATCTGGGCCCGGACCACCCCCGCGCCGGCGAGACGCAGTTCGCCTGGATGACCGGCGCCAGCGGGTGGATGTACCGGGCGATGACCGAGTGGATCCTCGGTGTGCGGGCCGACTACGAGGGGCTGCTGGTCGACCCCTGCCTGCCGCGGGAGTGGACCCGGTGCGGGCTGACGCGCTCGTTCCGCGACGCGCGGTACGACGTGACAATCCTCAACCCGCACGGGCTCTGCAAGGCGGGGCGCGTCGCCCTGACGGTGGACGGGGAACCGATCGAGGGCGGCAAGGCGCCGATCTTCGCCGACGGCGAAACCCACGCCGTCCGGGCCGAGATGCTCCCGGGGTAGGCGCTGCCCGCCGCACAGGCAGGCGATCGTCGTCTCGCCCGCGCCGCGCGCCGGACGGCGCGTCCCGCCGATTCACAGGTGACGGCTGCGGATGATCGAGACGAGCAGCCAGATGCCCATCACGGCCGCCACGCAGTAGCCCAGGATGCCCAGCGACTGGAGGCGGACGATGCCGAAGATCGCGCCCTCCTGCCCGACCAGCATGCTGGAGGCGACGAGCAGTGCGGCGATGATGACGGCGAAGCTGATGCGGGACGCGCTGCGGTCGAGGGTCCGCACCAGGTTCTCGAGATGCTCGTGCTGGACCGTCAGGTGGAACTGCCCGCGTTTGATCCGGCGCAGCAACCCGCCGAGGTCGGCCGGGAGGTGCGTCGCCATGTCCATCGCGTCGCGAAGGGCCCGCCGCCCCTGCTTCCACAGTCGCCGCGGATCGTACTGGCGCATCCGCAGGCGGATCGCGTACGGTCGAAGGTGCTCGATGATCTGGAACTGCGGATCGAGACGCGTCGCGAGCGACTCGATCGTCATCAGACTCTTGAGCATCAGCGTGAACTCGGCCGGCGGGCGCACGCGGTGGGTGCGGATCAGGTCGAAGACCTGCCGCATCACCCGCGCGAACGGGATGTCCTTCAGCGGCATGCCGTGGTACTCGCCGAGCATCTCCTCGATGTCGCGGGTCAGCGCGGTCGAGTCGACCTGCGGGCCGAGCATCTCGTGCCGCTCCATGCCGCGGACCATCGCCTCGGCGTCGAGATCGACCACGGCGAGGACGATCTCCCCCACCAGGCGTCGCTCGGACGATGCGAGGTGCGCGACCTGCCCGAAATCCAGCGGCACGATCGTCTCGTCCGGCAGGATCAGCAGGTTGCCGGGGTGCGGGTCGGTGTGAAAGAGCCCGACGTCGAAGACCTGGTGCAGGATGAACCGCGCCCCGTTCGAGGCGATCCCGTGGGTGTCCATCCCCCGCCGGCGCAGCTCCTCGCCGTCGCGCGGCTTGACGCCGTCAATGTACTCCATCGTCAGCACGCCGGGCGTGCAGAGTTCCTCGTACGCCTCCGGCAGGTGCACCGTCGGGTCGTCTTCGAACGCGCGGGCGAAGCGGCGGAGGTTCCGCAGCTCGTAGCCGAGGTCCGCCTCCTCACCGACGGCGTCCGTGAACTCGCGCACCAGGCGAACCGGGTCGAGGTTCTCCGGGAGCGTCCCGGCCGACTTGAGCAGCCCGGCGAACGTCTCCAGAATCTCGCACTCGGTCCGGATCGTCTGGACGATCTTCGGACGCCGGATCTTGACGGCGACCATCTTCCCGTCGCGGGTCACCGCCCGGTGGACCTGCGCGATGCTGCCGGCCGCGATGCACTCCCGGTCGAAGCGCGAGAAGAACTGTCCGATCGGCCCGCCGAGCTCGCGCTCCAGCTCGGCGCGGATGTCCTCGAAGCTCTCGGGCGCCACGTGGTCCTGCAGGTGCTCGAGCTCGAAGATGTAATCCGCCGGCAGGAGGTCGGGTCGCGTCGAGAGCAACTGCCCGAACTTGATGAAGGTCGGGCCCAGCTCTTCCAGCGCCATGCGGACGCGCTGCGGGCGGGAGCGCCCGGCGGCTTCATCGCGCCGGACCCGCGACGGAACGGACCGCGCCCCCATGCGCAGCACCATCCGCTGGCGCATCCCGCTGACGACCTCCTCGAAGCCGTACTTCATCAGCACGGCCATGATGTGCCGGTAGCGGCGAAGGTGGGTGACGGTCCGGTTCCAGCGGAGCATGTCGCGCTACTTTTCCTCGCCCGAACGGCACGTGGCCAGCAGGTCGTCGAGCTTCGCCTCGAGCCGCGCGACGTCCTCGCGGGTGGCGAGGTTGAGCTTGTCGACCGCCTTGTTGATCTGGCGGGCGATCATTTCTTCGAGATTCGTGCGGGCGCGCTCGCCGGCGTCCATCAGGTCGCGGACGAACACGTCCTTCTTGGCGTGCTCGACCTGCCCGCGGCGGACGCAGTCGTCAAACATCGTCTCCGCCCGCTCGCGCGTCATGTCCATGATGCCCAGCCCGAAGTATCCCAGCTTGTTGAGGGTCTCGAACACGATCTCTGCGCTCCTTTACGTTCGTCGCCAATGGAGTTGTCCGGTTCGCTCCCTTCATTCTATGTCGACCGATCGCCCGCCGCTCGTGAGCCCCGCGCGCCTCGCCGCCGGCGGGGGCACACCGGTCGAGTTTTCGCTCGACATGGCGCGGAGCGTCCGGTAAGCACGTCCGGCGAGATCAAACGCCCGCCGGAACACCACGAAGATCGGAGTCGCAATCATGGCCGAGACCATTCGCTGGGGCATCCTGAGCACAGGCAACATCGCCCGCAAGTTCGCAACGGGTCTGCAGGCGCTGGACGACGCGGAGCTGATCGCCGTCGGGTCCCGCTCACAGGACAGCGCCGACGCGTTCGGCGAAGAGTTCGACGTCCCCCACCGGCACGCCGGCTACGAACAGCTCGCCGGCGACGCGGATGTCGACGCGATCTACGTCGCCACGCCCCACGTGTTCCACAAACGCGACACGCTCCTGTGCCTCGAGGCCGGCAAGGCCGTCCTGTGCGAAAAGCCCTTCGCCATCAACGTCGCCGAGTCCCGCGAGATGATCGACCTCGCCCGCGAGCGGAAGCTCTTCCTCATGGAGGCAATGTGGACGCGCTTCCTGCCGGTGATGGTCAAGGTCCGCGAGCTGCTCGCCGACGGCGCGATCGGCGAGGTACGAATGCTGACGGCCGACTTCGGCTTCCGCTCCGGATGGAACCCCGAGGGGCGCCTGCTCAACCCCGAGCTCGGCGGCGGGGCGCTGCTGGACGTCGGCGTCTACACGGTCAGCTTCGCGCAGATGGTGTGCGGCCGCCCGCAGCAGATTCACGGCGTCGCCCACCTCGGCGAGACCGGCGTCGACGAACAGGCGGGCATGGTGCTCGGCTTCGACGGCGGGCGGATCGCCGTCCTGCACACCGCCGTCCGCACGCAGACGAACCACGAGGCCGTCATCATGGGCGCCGAGGGGCAGATCCGCATCGCCCCGCCCTTCTGGCGGTCGCAGAAGCTCACCCTCATCCCCCAGGGCGGCGACGGGCAGGAAATGGAACTGCCGTTCGCGGGCAACGGGTACACGCACGAGGCGGCCGAGGTCGGCGAATGCCTGCGGGCCGGCAAGCTCGAAAGCGACGTCATGCCCCTGGATGAGACGCTCTCGGTGATGACCACGCTGGACGAGCTCCGCTCGCAGTGCGGCCTGACGTACCCCTCCGAAAGCTGAGCCGCGGCGATGAATGCGCCAGTCTTCCTTGACGAGACGCTCGGTGTCGACCGCCCGAACGAGCCGATCTTCGGCGGCGTCCCGCTTCCGCGGGGGCTGTGCAATGACGGCGGATGGTTCGAGCTCGTCGACGGCGACGGCCGAACCTTTCGCGTCGAGGGTGCGCCCGCCGGCTGGTGGCCGGACGGGTCCGTCAAGTGGATGCATCTCTGCGGGCAGGTCGACCTCGAAGGCGGATGCCGCAACGCCTTCGTCCTCCGCGCCGCCGACAGCGACGCTCAGCCGGCGCTGGAGGTGTCGCGCCCGCCGGGACGCGTCGTCGTCCGCGACGGCGATTTCAGCGTCCGCATGGCGAAACGCCCCGCCGAGGTGCTGGAGGTATTCCGCGGCGACGAGCCGCTGCTGAGCAAGCCCGGGCTGAGCGCGGAGCTGGAGCTCGTCGCCCCGGACGGCGGGAATCTTCGACGGTTCGCCTGGACCGCCGCCGCCCCGCCCGAGTTGGTCGCCGAAACGGGCGCCCGCGCCGTGGTCCGTCTCGGCGGACGCTTCGCCTCCGCCGACGGCCCGGTGGCCGAGCTGATCCTGTTCTTCGAGATCCTTCGCGGCCTGCCGGAGGTACGCCTGCAACCGGTGTTCATCTACCTGGGCGAGCCGCAGCGCGATCTCGTCCGATCGCTGCGGCTGACGGCCTACACCCGAACGTGCGGGGACGACGCGGCCTACGCTTTCGCCGAGGACACCGGGGCATACACCGACAGCGTGCGAACCTTCTCCGCCGCCGGGCCGCGCTGGCCGCAGGCGCGCCTGCTGCAGCTCGGATCGAGCTTCTACCGCATCGACAAGCGCGTCTCCGCCGACGATCCGTGGGTCAAGGCGAGCGAGGGGCGGCACAGCGGCGGGTGGTGCTGTCTGTCGGATACGCGCAGCTCCGTCGCCGCGAGCATGCGGCGATTCTGGCAGGAGTACCCGCACGAGCTGTGGCTGGACGCCGGACGCGGCATGGTCCGGTTCGGGCTCTGGCCGGACGCCGCCGAGCCGATGGACCTGCGGCGCTACTCCCGCACGGTCTACGGGCCGAGCGTGTACGAGTGCCTGACGGCGGCATACGAGCGCGTGCCCGTCCGCCAGTCCGGAACGGACTTCCAGAGTGGGTTCGGCGCCGTCGGCATCGCGAAATCGCACGAGCTGATGCTGCGGTTCGGCCCGCCCGTCCGGCGCGACGTGGGGATCGACAACAAGGGCGAGCCGTCCGCCACGGCCGTCGTGGACGAACGGGGGGGCGAGCCCGCGCTGCGCTTCGCCAATCCCTGCCGCCTGATGGTCGAGCCGGCGTATTTCGCAGAGTCCCGCGTAACCGGAACGCTCGCGTCCGCCGGCGGCAAAGCCGACATGGCCGCACAAGCGGACGCTCGGATCGACGAGCTGGCCGATTTTCTCGTCGCCGAGCGTGACGCCCGCGGCTGGTACGGCCGGCTCGACTACGGCGACGTGCAGATGTGCTTCTACACGCCGCTGGACCGATGGGGCTTCGATCACGGCGGACACGCCTGGGTGAACACCGAAGCCCTGCCGGACTACGGGCTCTGGCTGGCGGCCCTTCGCAGCGCACGCAGCGACCGCCTCGCCGCCGCGATCGACATGACCGCCCACAACCGGGACGTGGACATGCACCACCGCGGACCCTTCCGCGGATACGGCAGCCGGCACAACGTCAGCCACTGGGGATGCACCGTCAAGGAATGGCGCATCTCCATGCCGCTGGTCAAGCGTCTTCACTATTACGTCACGGGCGATGCGTGGACCCGCGAGGTGATCGACGAGACGGTCCGCCTCTACGAGTCCCAGCCGCGGACGATGCGTTTTTCGCCGGATGCGGACTCCGCCTTCGCAGGCGTGCTCTTCAAGGCCGAGCTGTCCGACGCCGCGGAAGACTGGCAGGTCGCCCGCCGATTCGCCGACACCCTCGCGGCCGGCATTCGCGACGACGGGCGACTGGTGCGCAGCATCCGTGTCGACCCGGCCACCGGGCGGGGCGGCCCGCCCGATGACACGCCGCAGGAGGGCCGGTACCACTTCTTCAATCGCTTCGGCGGACAGCACACGCTGGTCGAGGCGGCCGACGTGCTCGATCACGACGGGCTCGCAGCGGGGTTGGTGCGGTACGCCCGGTTCCAGCTCGCCAGCCGCACGGACCCGCCGTCGCATCTGCTGGTCGTCTACGCCTTCGCGCTGCGCAGGACCGGCGAGCGCGAATTCCGCGAGGCGATCGAGGAAGGAATCCGTCGCGCGATGGAGACGGCCTCGTTTGAAACGCTCGGCGCGCCGGGCCCGCTGTCCCGCCCCCCGCACCGGGCGTTCGCCGGCCTGGAGGCCACCAACAAGATCGTCTGCCTGTCGGCCCACCTCCTGCACCAGTGCCCCTACGGCCTGGCGGCGCTGCCCTGAGTCCTTTCGTCGAGTTCACTTCCCGACGCAGAATCGTGCGAAGATGCGTCCGAGGACGTCCTCCGTCGCCACCTCGCCGGTGATCCGCCCGATCTCGGTGAGCGCGGCGCGGAGCTCGATCGCCGTCAGCTCGGCCGCGTCGGACGTCTCCGAAACGCCACGCAGCACGTCGGCCGCCCGTGCGACAGCGCCCGAGGCGGCCAGCAGACAGCGGCGCTGACGCTCGTGGAGCGCCACGGCGTCGCCGGAGCGTTCCGCGGAGATCGCCAGCAGCTCGCGCAGGCGATCCCGCAGCTCGCCCAGCCCCTGGCCCGTCGCGGCCGAAACGTGCAGCACGTCCGCCGGCTCGGCGGGCAGGTCGACGCCGACGCCCGGGCGGTCGCACGCGTCGATCTTGTTGACGAGCACCTGCAGCGGCGCACGGCGGTTGGCGGCGCGCACGTCGGCGAGCAATTCCGCATCGTCGCCCCTCACGCCGCGCGCCGCGTCGACGACGAACAAGATCACGTCGGCGCCCTGCACGGCGCGCCGGGCGGCGGCGTGCGCGGCGGCCTCGACGGGATCATCGCTGTGAGTGAACCCGGCCGCGTCCTGGAGGATCATCGCCGTCCCGCAGAGGTCCAGCGCGGCGCTGAGCACGTCGCGCGTGGTGCCCGCGAGGGCGTTGACGATCGCGCGGTCCGTACCAGTCAGGGCGTTGAGCAGGCAGCTTTTTCCGACGTTCGGCCGTCCTGCGAGGACCATGTGCGGGCGATCCGTCGAGTCCGGCGCGCTCGCCGCTTCGCGGGCCGTGCGGTCCAGGCTGGCGGCCATGTCCGCCAGCCGCTCGACCAGCGCGCCGGGCGGGGCGATGCCCAGGGGCTCATCGGCCAGATCGATGCTCGCCTCGACCTCCGCCAGCACCTCCGCCACGTCGGCGGACGCCTGCTCACACAGCCGGCTGACCCGTCCGCCGAGGGCGGCGACGGCAGAGCGGAGCTGGGCGTCGTCGGCAGCGTCGATCACGTCGGCGACGGCCTCGGCCTCGGACAGATCGAGCCGACCGGCGAAGAACGCCCTCGCGGTGAACTCGCCCGGCTCGGCCGCTCGGGCGCCGGCGGCGAGCAGGACCTCCAGCGCGGCCCCTACGGCCGGCGGAGCGCCGGGAAGATGCAGCTCGACGACGTCCTCGCGGGTGTAGCTCCGCGGAGCGCGAAAGACGTACGCTCTGGCGGGCAATTCGCTCCCGCCCAGGCGGACCCGCCCGTCCACCGCGCGGAATCCCCCGCAATCGCGAAGATCGGCGCCGTCGGAGCGGAACACGCAACCGGCCAGGCGGACCGCGTCGCCGCCGCTGAGGCGCACGATCGCCCGCGCCCCCGCGCCGGCGGGTGTGGACACCGCGACAATCGTGTCATCCGTAGTGAACATGCATCTGCGCAGGGCCACAGATCGGCTGTCGCTTCCCGGCAGCCGCGGCGCCGTCTCATCCACCCGCCTGCAGGCGCCCGCCCGGCCGTCCGGAGCCCTCAGCCGTTCGGCCGATACCGCTCCGTGTTTCGCCCATGCCCCTTCCTTATAGACATTCGAGCCCGGCAAGCCAAGTCAAGCCGCCCGGAAAGACGATTCCGCCCGATTCGGATCCCTTTGGCGCGTAATGCCTTGAAAAGGCATGACTTATGTCGCTAAACATCCTGTGGTGGATCGCCCGACGCCCTGCACCGGCATCGGTGGCTTGCCTGGCCGGATTCTCAGAGGCAAGCTATTATTATGACAGCAGTTACATTCAACAAATCGTCTGCGGAAACCACGGCGTTTCGCGGCGTTCTGCGTCCGGTTGCCGCCTGCCCGGACGCGTTTTTTGTTTGCAGCCGCTCTCCGGCCGCACATAAACTTTCACCAGACAGCGGCACCTCCGCATGACAGGCCGAACACCCTTTAAGGGACAGAACTTATGGCCGATGTCACCTACGACGACCGCAGTTTTTTGATCGACGGGAAACGCGTCTGGCTGGTCGGCGGGTCGGTGCATTACTCCCGCATCCCCAACCAGCTGTGGCGTGATCGTCTGCTCAAGGCGCGACGCGCCGGGCTCAACTGCGTGTGCACCCCGCTGCCGTGGAGTTTCCACGAGCCGGTCGAAGGAAAGTGGGACTTTGACGATGACCGCGACGTCGCCACCTTCGTCCGCATCGCCGGCGACCTCGGGCTGTTTGTCATCATCCAGCCAGGCCCGTTCATCGGCGCCGACTGGGATTTCGGCGGGCTGCCCGGATGGCTGACAACCAAGACGGGCATTGCCTATCGCAGCCCGAACGCGGCCTACACGCATTACTTCGACAAGTACCTCCAGCAGGCGCTCGGGCGCCTCGCGGACATGCAGGCGTCCCGCGGTGGGCCGATCGTGGCCGTCCAGGCCGAGCACCGCTACTTCATGCGGACCATGCCGGATCGCAAGACGCACCTGGACTTCGTGGCCCAGATGATCCGCCGCGCCGGTTTCGAAACGCCGATTCTCACCTGCAACGAGCTCACCGACCCTCCCGTCGAGGGCGCCGTGGAGACGGTCATCGCCCGCGACAGGCCGGCCGCCGACGTCAAGCGCCTCATCCACCGCCCGCACCACGGGCCCATGGTGGCCATCGAGCTGCGATCGGCCGACGCGGACCGCTGGGGGCGCGACCATAACGCCTGCGACGCACGCGATCTGGCCCGCCGGGCGTTGGAGACCCTCGGGGCGGGGGCGCAATACAGCGTTTACCCCTTCTGCGGCGGGACAAACTTCGACTTCTGGGGCGGGCGGGCGACGTCCGCCCGGGACGCCTTCCAGATCACCAGCTACGACCTCGACGCCCCGGTCGCCGAGGGCGGCGGGCTCACCGACGCCTACTACCTCCTGCGGCTGGTCAACATGCCGGCCGACCATCTCGGCGGGCGGATCGCCCCCGCCACGCCGTCCGAGCCGGGCGTCACCCTGCACGACACGACCGACGTGCTGAACGTGCACGGGCCGGAGGGCGACTGGGCGGTGGTGACCGCCAACGGGCGCGACGACGTGGAGACGGCACGCGTGGCGCTGCCCGACGGGACCGACCTGACCGTCCCGCTGGCGCCGCTCGGCGCCGTGCTGATCGGCGCGGGCGTTGAGCTGACCGATGAGGCCGTCCTCGACTACGCCAATCTCATGCCGCTGGGACTGTTCGGCGAGACGCTCGTGCTGCACGGTCCGGCCGGGTGGGACGCGCACGTCAGCGTCAACGGACGCCTGCTGGAGGCGCCCGTCCCGGCCGGCGAGCAGGTCGGCGTGCACGAGCTGGAGGGCCTGAAGGTCGTCCTGATCAACAGCGACCTGGCGATGCGGACCTGGTACGTCGATCGGACGCTCGTGTTCGGGCCGACGTTCGTCGGCGAGGACCTGGACTCGCTGCACCACGCGCCCAAGGCGAAGCAGTACACGCTGATCGACGCCGACGGCGAGGTGTCGCGAAAGAAGGTCGGCGAGATCGAGCGCCCGAAGCGCGAGACGCCCCGCCTGGGCAAGTGGACTCGCATGAGCGTCTGCACCGAGCCGTCCAGCGATGAGCTCGAATGGGAGTCGATCGGCGGGCCGGCGACAGCGGCCGAGCTGGGCGTGCCGTACGGGTACCTGTGGTACCGCGCCGAATTCGAGTGCGAACGCGCCAGGAAGCGCAATCTCATGCTGCCGGACTGCGCGGACCGGGCGATCGTGTACGTCAACGGCGAGCTGGCCGGGACGTGGGGCGTCGGCGAGGACGCCTCGACCGAGCCGATCTCCGCCTCGCTCAGGCGCGGCGCCAACGTGCTGACGGTCCTGACCGACAACATGGGGCGGTTCTTCGACTGGCCGAAGCTGGGCGGCTGGAAGGGCCTGTTCGGCGGCGTATACGACGCCAAGGTGCTGCGGACCCGCAAGCCGAAGATCAAACAACTCGACGAGTCGCCCTCGCGCGTCATACCGCGCGGGCACGCGTGGATGGCGGACGTGCTGACCGACGTGCCCGTCCACGAGGCGAGCGTCGATCTCTCGCTGGAGAAGGTCACGCCCGTCCGCGTCGCCTTCGCCGACCTGCCGCATCATGCGGCGCTGATCTGCAACGGGCGGACGGTCGGCTTCTTCCCCAAGCCGCGCGACGGTGACAACTTCGCGGCCGTCACCCTCGGGGCCGAGTTGAAGAAGGGCAAGAACTCCCTGCGGTTGGTCCTGTGGGGCGACGTCACGGACGAGTCGCTGTCGGGGCTGACGTTCCACGCCCTCACGGAGAACCTGACCGACGGCGCGACCTGGAGCGTCCGGCGATGGCGCCTGCCCGAGCCCGGCGGACCGGTCGTCGGCAAGGGTCAGCCGGCGTGGTATGTCGCAAAATTCAAGTACACCCGGCAAACGGAGGCGGTGTTCTTCCACGTCGCCGGCGCGAAGAAGGGCCAGATATTCCTCAACGGCCGGAACTGCGGTCGGTTCTGGATCGTCGAGCCGCAGCGCGATTACTACCTGCCGAAATGCTGGCTGCGCGAGGAGAACGAGCTGCTCGTGTTCGAGGAGAGCGGCGCGATCCCCAGCGGATCGAAGCTCGTCCTTCGCCCCAACGGGCCGTTCCGGGAGTAGACGGGCGCGTCGGTGCCTCTCGCCTCGGCGCCTTTTGTGTCTCCGGAGCCATCCCTCCATCCGCCGCCGCAACGGGCCTGCACGCTTCACCGCCGTCGGGCGTGGGGGGCGTCCGCCGCCGCATCGGTCATATCATCAAGGCAAACCTCACCGCCGCCGGGCGCGGGGGGCGTCCTCCTCGCCGCCCTGCGCGAGCGGGCGGGCGTCGGCCAGGTAGGACGGAGACGTCGCGTGCCGGACGGCCACCTCGTAGCTGATGAGCCCCGCCTCGTAGAGCTCCTTCAGGCGGGCGTCCATCGTGATCATCCCGTTGGTCCGGTTGCCCTCCATCACCGAGCGCGACTGGTGCGTCTTGCCCTCGCGGATGTGGTTGGCGATGGCGTGGTTCTTGAGCAGGACCTCCGTCGCCAGGATCCGCCCACCGCCGCTCCGCGGAAGCAGGCGCTGGGAGATCACCGCCACCAGTGCGAAGGCGAGCTGCACGCGGATCTGCTGCTGCTGGTGCGACGGAAAGACGTCCACGATCCGGTCGATGCTCTGGATCGCGTCGTTGGTGTGCAGCGTAGCGATCACCAGGTGCCCCGTCTCGGCCGCGGTGAGGGCGGCGGCGATGGTCTCGACGTCCCGCATCTCTCCCACCAGGATCACGTCCGGGTCCTCTCGAAGGACGTACTTCAGCGCATTGGCGAAGCTCAGCGTGTCGGCGTGCACCTCCCGCTGGTCGACGATGCTCGCGTCGTTCTCGTGGATGAACTCGATGGGGTCCTCGACGGTGATCACGTGGCAGCGGCGCGAGCGGTTGATCAGCCCGATCATCGCCGCCTGCGTCGTCGACTTTCCCGAGCCCGTCGGGCCGGTGACCAGGATCATCCCGTTCGGGCGGAGCGTCAGGTCGCGGACCACCGGCGGCACGCCCAGCTCGTCGAGGGACGGTATCTGCCGGGGGATCAGGCGGAACGCCCCCGCCACCGTCCCGCGCTGGTAGTACACGTTCGCGCGGAACCGCAGGCGCCCGGTGACCGCCAGCGAGAAGTCCAGCTCCCGCTTGCGCTCGAACAACTCCTGCTGCGTCTCGTTGAGCAGGCTCCACAGCAGCCGGCGGGTCATCTCCGGCGTGAGCTCGCGCTCGATCACGGGATAAAGGTCGCCGTTGATCCGCACCGTCGGCGGCGCGGCCGCGGTGATGAGCAGGTCGCTGGCGCCGACGGCCGCCGCGTGCTCGAAGAGCATCTTCATGTTGAGCTTGTGGTCGGCGCCGAGCTCGAGCTTCGCCGCCTCGGCGACCGGGTCGGCGCGTCTCTTCTCGTCGGCGGTCGTCATTGGTCTTCCTCCCGGTCGCGGCGCCGCTCGCGGCGTTCGTCCTCGGTCCGCAGGTCGATCGACTCGATGCCGGTGTACATCCCCTCGAGATTCAGCCGGAACTCGTCGATGTTCGGCGCGACGGGCTCGGCGTCCTCGCGGCGGACCTTCCCGGACTTGACCAGCTCGACGAGGGATTCGTTCAGCGTCGTCATGCCCTCGTCGCCGGATCGCTTCATCATGTCGTAGATCTCGACCAGCTCGCCGTCGGTGATGAGCCGGCGGATCGTCGGGCTGGCCCGCAGCACCTCGGCGGCCGGCACGCGCCCGCGCCCGTCGGCGCGGGGCAGCAGGCGCATCGACACGATCCCCACCAGCGTCGCCGCGAGATCCGCCCGCACCTGCTCGCGGGCCTCGGGCGGGAAGTAGGCGAGCATGCGCTCGATCGACTGGACGACGTTGCGCGTGTGGAGGGTCGTGAAGATCAGGTGCCCCGTCAGGGCGGCCGACAGGGCCGTCTGCATGCTCTCGCGATCGCGCATCTCGCCGATGAGGATCACGTCCGGACTCTGGCGGACCACGTGCCGCAACGCCGTCGCGAACGATTCCGTGTCGTACCCGACCTGCCGCTGGTGGATCAGGCAGCGGTCCTCCTCGTGGACGAACTCGATGGGGTCTTCGATGGTGACGATGTGCTCGTCGCGCGTGGCGTTGACGTGGTGCAGCAGCGCGGCGAGCGTCGTGGACTTTCCGCAACCGGTCGGGCCGACGACGAGCACGATCCCGCTCCGCGCGTCGGCCATGTCGAGAACCGAGTGCGGGAGATTGAGCGTGTCGAACTCAACCGCGCCCGGCGGGATCAGCCGGGCCGCCATCGCCGGCGATCCGCGTTCCATGAACAGGTTCAGACGGAACCGCCCGGCGCCGGGGACGTCGCAGGCGACGTCCATGTCCGGAGACTCGGCGAAGCGCTTGCGGGCGACCGGCGTGAGCGCCTGATCGACGTACTCGCGCATCTGCCTGTCGTTCGGGGCCGGCAGGTCGGTCCGCACGATCCGTCCGTCCACGCGGTAGGCCGGCGACGCCCCGCCGCGCACGTTGCAGTAATTGCCCCAGACAAGTA
>CAZADC010000021.1:0-3877 GCA_964483755.1 uncultured Planctomycetaceae bacterium
CGGCAGAGGCCGACGCCGATAGCGTCGGCTTTCTCGGCGAATGCCTCGCCGACGGCCGAGATGGGCACGCGGGGGTGTCCGAGGCGGACGTCGGGTTTGGGCGCGCCGTGGAAATCGGACCCGCCGGTGACGCCGAGGTCGTGCTTCTTCGCCAGGTCGATGTAGGCGCGGGTCAGCTCCGGCGTGTGGTCGGAGTGGTACGCCTCGATGCCCTGGATGCCCAGGCGGACCAGCTCGCGGACAACCCGCTCGAGCTGGGCGTGATTGTCGCACTTGAGCTGCACCGGGTGGGCCAGCACGGCCAGTGCATCGCATTCGCGGATCGCGGCGATCGCCTCGTCCGGCTCGATGACCTCCTTGTCCACGAAGGCCGCCCCGGTCGAACCGAGGTACTTGTCGAACGCCTCCTGGTTGGTCCGCACGTGCCCGGCCTCGCGCAGCGCCCTGGCCATGTGGACCCGGCTGATGATGGGGTCCGGCTCGTCGTCCTCGCGCCGTGCGGCGGCCACCACGTCATCCATCGTGATGTCCACGCCGAGCGACTGGAGCTTCGCGATAATCCGCGGGTTGCGCTCGTTGCGGGCGGCGCGAAAGCGCTCGGTGATTCGCAGGAGCGGTTCGGCGGTCTCGTCGATCCCGTAGGCGAGGATGTGCAGGTGACCGCGCGGGAACTTCGCCGAGATCTCCAGCCCGCCGACGAACGTCAGGTCGGGATGGTCCTCGGCGGCGGCGCTCGCCTCGGCGAGTCCGCCGAGCGTGTCGTGGTCGGTCAGCGCCACGGCCGCCAGGTTCGCCTGGTCGGCGCAGCGGATCAACTCCGCCGGCGCCAGCTCCCCGTCCGAGGCGGTCGAGTGGGTGTGCAGGTCGATGAACCGCCTCACCGATCACTCCTCCCCGAGACCCGCGAACAGCGGGCTGGAGAGGTACCGCTCGCCGAAGCTCGCCAGCACGGTGACAATCGTCTTTCCGGCAAACTCGGGACGTGCCGCCAGTTCCGCCGCTGCTTTCAGCGCCGCTCCGCTGGAGATGCCGACGAACAGGCCTTCCTCGCGGGCCGCGCGCCGCGCCCAGTCGAAGGAGTCCTCGTCGGAGACGGTGACGACGTCGTCGAGCAGGTCCATGTTCAGCACTTTCGGTACGAAGCCGGCGCCGATCCCCTGGATCTTGTGCGGGCCGGGCGTCGGCTCCTCGCCGGCGCGGACCTGGGTCAGCACCGGGCTGGCGGCCGGCTCGACGGCGATGATCTTCACGTCGGGGTTGCGCTCCTTGAGCACCTCGCCAACGCCGGTGATCGTGCCGCCGGTCCCGACGCCCGCGACGAAGACGTCGACGTTCCCGTCGGAGTCCTCCCAGATTTCCTCCGCCGTCGTCCTGCGGTGAATCTCCGGGTTGGCGGGATTGTCGAACTGCTGGGGCATGAACGCGCCGTCGGTCTCCTCGGCGAGCTGCTCGGCCCGGCTGATCGCGCCGGGCATGCCGTCCTCGGCGGCCGTGAGAACCAGCTCGGCGCCCAGCGCCCGCAGCACCTTGCGCCGCTCGATGCTCATCGATTCCGGCATCGTCAGCAGACAGCGATACCCGCGGGCGGCGCAGATGAACGCCAGCGCGATGCCCGTGTTGCCGCTGGTCGGCTCGATGATCGTCGAATCGGTCGTGATCTTCCCCATCCGCTCGGCGGCCTGGATCATCGACAGACCGATCCGGTCCTTGACCGACGCCAGCGGATTGAAGCTCTCCAGCTTCGCCAGGACGCTGGCGTCGGAGCCGATGAGCTTCTTGACCTTCACCAGCGGCGTGTGTCCGACCGTCTGGGTTACGTCCGCATACACTCGCAGCATGAAGCACTCTCCTTCCGGGCCCTCATACTGTAGCTGCACGCTGCATCCGGAAACAGCTTGCAGTGGATCGCCCCGCGCCGACCGCCTCACGGCTCCAGGTACTCGAAGACGCCCTCTTTGCAGCAGGGGCAGTCCACGCCCGCCGCGGCGGCCGCGTCGATGCGCTGCACGGCGCCCGTCCACAGGTCCAGCTTCGTCAGACGCGTCGAGACCGCCTCGACGTTGCCCGACAGCAGCTTCATTCCCTCCATCGCGACCATCGACGCCAGCGTCGCCACCGCGGGTCCCAGCACGCCGACCGCGCGGCAGCTCGGGTCGGTGCACGGCGGCGGGGGCGAGTCGAACACGCACCGCAGGCACGGCGTGCGTCCGGGCACGACCGTCATCGTCTGTCCCTCGGCCGCCACGACGCCGGCGAACACCCATGGCAGGCCGACCTTCACCGCGTAATCGTTCACCAGGAAGCGCGTCGCGAAGTTGTCCGTGCCGTCGAGGATCGCGTCCACCCCGTCAACGACGCCGGCAATGTTGCCGGCGCCGATCCGCATCTCCAGCGGCTCGACGCTGCAGGAGGCGTTGATCCTGCCGATGTGCTCGGCCGCGGCGAGAACTTTCGGTCGCTTCCGCTCGGCGTCGAGCTCGGTGTACATCGCCTGGCGGTGGAGGTTGGTCCAGTCGACCACGTCGTCGTCGGCGAGGCGAAGCCGCCCGACTCCCGCGCGGGCGAGCAGCTCGGCCGTCCAGGAGCCCAGCCCGCCGGCGCCGACGATCAGCACGGAAGCCTCGGAGAGGCGGCGCTGCCCGTCCGGGCCGAACGGCTCGCAGGCGATCTGGCGGGCGTATCGCTGAATGTCGCGGGGGATCGAACTCATGGAAGGTTTTCAAGTCTAGGCCCGCCCGCCGTGGCCGGCAAGTTCGTCCGGCGGGCCATGCGCGATGTCGCCGGCCGCGGCGAGACGTTACAATCGGCCGGCCCGGCGAAACCCGATACGCAGTCCGACCCAGGAGGTCGCACCCATGATGCACATTATCGATCGCGTGGACGTTGTCGTTATCGGAGGGAGCTCGCACGCCGTCTCCGCCGCCGTCGCGGCGAGGCGGGCCGGGGCGAGCGTGTTCCTGGCCGCGCCGCGGACGTACCTCGGCGAGGACCTGTGCGGCACGCTTCGCCTGTCGCCCGACGACGAAGACCGCCGCGCGACGGACCTGGCCGCCCGCCTGTTCCCCGAGCAAGGGCCTGCGACGCCGATGCACGTCAAGAGGGCGCTCGACGAGGCGCTCCTGGCGGCCGGCGTGGCGTTCCGCTTCGCCTGTCTGCCGGCCGGGCTGGTGCGCGACGCCGAGGGGGCGCCCTGCGGGGTGGTGCTGGCGACCCGCTCCGGGCGGGAGGCCTTGCTGGGCAAGGTGATCGTCGACGCCACGGAACGGGCGTCCGTGGCGGAGCTGGCCGGCGCGTCGCGAGCCGACTGGCCGGGCGGGCCGGTCGCGTTTGAGCGCACATTGATCCTCCCCGGCGACGACGGGCCCGAAACCGTCGTACGCCGGATCGAGTTCGACCTGCCGGACGGGAGTTTCCGTTCACTCGCGCTCGCCGAGCAGCTCGCTCGGGACGAGACGTACACCGAAGGGCAGCTCCAGGCGGCGGAATCACTTTTCTTCGTGCCGCCGGACCCGGTCGCCTGCGAGCGGTCGGCCGACGAGTGGAGAGACGAGGACGACGTGCCGGACCTGCGGCACTTCCGCCCGGCGGGGATGGAGCGCCTGTACGTCCTCGGCGGCTGTGCGGACGTGCCGCGCGACGCGGCTGAGCGTCTGCTGCGCCCCGGCGGGCTCATGGAGACGGGCGAGCGGATCGGCGTCGCGGCCGCCGGGGAGGTGCGCGACGCAGGCGAGCCGGTCGAGCCACGCGCCTTCAGCCCGACCGACCCCGATGCGAATCTGCCCGGGGGGGTCGGCGAGTGCGGCGGCGGACTGACGCGCGGCGGGGAGTCCATTGCGACCGAGCCGGATTCGCCGCCAGTGCTCGGCGAGTTTGACGT
>CAZADC010000021.1:3887-18986 GCA_964483755.1 uncultured Planctomycetaceae bacterium
CTCGTCCACCGTCGTCGTCGTGGCCTGCGTCGTCGTGGTCGTCGGCGGAGGAACGTCGGGCGTCCCGGCCGCCATCGCCGCCGCTCGACGGGGCGCGAAAGTCCTCCTCGCCGAAAGCCAGCACGAGCTGGGCGGCACGGGGACGCTCGGGCTCATCGGGCTGCCTTACCACGGCCGACGGGTCGGCTTCGCCGCGGACGTGCCGTTCCCGGGCAGGGAGGAGAGCCCCGAGCACAAGATGAACTGGCTTCGCCGCGGCGTCCGCGACGCCGGCGGGGAGATATGGTTCGGCGCGATCGGCTGCGGGGCGTACGTCGAGGGAACCCGCGTCCGGGGCGCCGTCCTGGCCGTCGGAGGCGCCTGGGGCGTCGTGTTCGGCAAGGTGGTCATCGACGCGACGGGCAGCGCCGACATCGCCGCGGCCGCCGGGGCCGAGTGCATGACCGGCGCGACCGAGGACGGGTACGTCGCCCTGCAGGGCGCCGGACTTCCGCCGCGTCCGCTCGGAACCGGGTGCGTCAACACGGATTACCTGCTGACCGACGAGTCGGACCCGGCCGACGTGTGGGCCTCGCTGACCGGCGCCCGCATGACGATGGACGAGGACGCCTTCGACGTCGGCCCGCTCCTGCAGACGCGCGAGCGGCGGCGGGTCGTCGGCGATCACGTGCTGACCTACCTCGATCAGATCGCGGGTCGAACCTACCGCGACAGCATCGTCCTGTCGGGCAGCGATTACGACGTCCACGGGTACCCGATCGACCGGTACTTCGCCGTCTTCCCGCACGACGAGCAGTCCCGCAAGGCCCATCATCCCGCCCCGGCCGGCACGTGCTACACGCCGTACCGCTGCCTCCTGCCGCGCGGGCTCGACGGCGTCCTCGTGCTCGGGCTCGGTATGAGCATGAAGCGCGACGCCTCGGCAATGGTGCGCATGCAGTACGACCTGCTCAACCAGGGCTACGCCGCCGGTACGGCGGCCGTCATGGCCGTCCATGCAGGCGCGCCGCCGCGGGACGTCGACGTGCGGGCGCTTCAGCGGCGCCTCGTGGAAACCGGCGCCCTCGACGAGGACGTGCTGACGCACGAGGACAACTTCCCGCTGCCGGCCGACGCGGTCGTCGAGGCCGTCGGGAAGCTCACCGGGGGCGACCGCGACGCCGCCTGCCGGGCGCTGGCGGTCGTGCTCTCGCACGCCGATGCGGCGATCGATCCCGTTCGCGAAGCCTACGAGGCCTCGAGCGGCGAGGACCGGCTGATGCTCGCGCGCGTCCTGGCGGCAATGGGCGACGGGCGCGGCGCCGACGAGCTGATCGCGGCGCTGGACGAAGCGAAATGGGACGAGAAGATCTTCCAGGGGCGCATGGCCGAGTACGGCTGTCTTCCGACGCCGGTGGACGGGCTGGTGCTCGCGCTCGGGTGGATCGGCGAGGCCCGCGGTGTGGAGGCGATCGGCCGCAAGGTCAAGCAGCTCGACGCCGACGCTACGCTCTCGCATCACCGGGCGGTCGCCCTGGCGCTGGAGCAGCTTGGCGATCCGCGTGCGGCCGGTCCGCTGGCGGAGCTGCTCGGAAAGCCCGGCATGTCCGGACACGCCCGGACGAGCGTCGAGCCGCTGCACGACAAGCCGGAACGTCTGCGCCGGCGCGAGCCGGCGCTGCGGGAGATCGTCCTGGCCCGGGCGCTGTATCGCTGCGGCGACGCCGACGGGCGGGGCGAGTCGATCCTCCGGGCCTATTGCGACGACCTTCGCGCCGTCCTGGCGCGGCACGCGCGGATGGTCCTGGGAGAGTGACGGCGCGCAAGCCGCCCGGCCCGGCTATTCGAATTCATCGCGCGAGACGATACGCCCCTCGCGCAGGGAGAGGTCGAACGCGGCCATCAGGCGCTGCGTCCGCGTCGCCGACTCGATGTCGCAGACGTTCTCGCCTTCACCCCGGGCGGCCGCCAGAAAGGCGTCGTGCTGCTCGGCGAAGCCGAGGTGTCCGGTCGAGGTCATGTCGCCGCTGACGACGATCCGCTCGCGGAAGAGCCCGCCGTCGGTCACCACCTCCAGCGACCCGGCGTGTTCGGGGTCCCAGGGGTTGCCGTCGATCCGTCCGCTCGTGCCGACCACGCCGAAGTGCGACTCGCTGATCTTCCTGACGCGCGTCACCTGCGAGAACGACACGTTCGCCCGCACGCCGTTGCCGAACTCGATGCTCGCCGCGACGGTGTCGGGCACGTCGTCGGTCGGCCCGCATTCGCCCGCCCGCGCCCCCATCGCCTGCGCCCGGCGGAAGTCGCAGCCCATCCACGTCAGCAGGATGTCCACCTGGTGGATGCAGCAGTCGAAGAACGCCCCGCCGATCGTTCGGTCCATCCGCCATGCCGTGCGCGGGGACCCGCGGAACTGGTTGACCCACAGGAACACCGTCTCGCCCAGCTCGCCCGAGCGGATGATCTCGCCGACCTTGTTGAACAGCGGCGCCGAGCGGAATTCGAACGCCACCTGGCAGATCGCCTCCGACCCGGCGGCCGCGTCAGCGATGCGTCGGCAACCTTCCAGCGTCTCGGCCGGCGCCTTCTCCAGCAGCACGTGAACGTTTCGTTCCAGCGCCGCGACGGCCATGTCCGTGTGAAGGCGCGTCGGCGTGGCGATGACGACGGCGTCGAGGCTCGCCTCGTCGAGCATCCGCTCGAAGTCGTCGTAGCTCGCCGCGTCGTCGAGACCGAGCCGCCCGCTGACGGCCTTGACGCGATCAGCGTCCGTGTCGCACAGCGCGACGACGTCGAATCCGTCGTGGTCGGCCATCCTGCTGGCGTGCCCGGCGCCGTGACTCAACCCGGCGACGCCGGTGCGCAAAGGTCCGTGCGTCTTGTTCATGTTCACTCCGTTCGGTCGTTCGGCTGCTGCCGGGCCGGGCCGCCGGCATCTGTCCCGACCCGGCAGGGGAAAGCGGGCATTATACGCGCCCGTCGTCGGGCCGCATCCTGAACCTTGTCGCGTCAATCTGCGGGGCGCCCGCCACTTCCGCTGCTTGACGCGCCGGCGTCGAGCGCCTAGGCATGCCGGTTCAGATCGAGCGCGGCGTCCGTCCGAGGGCGTCGCGCGGACCTGACGGTTCGGCGCGCCGAACGATTCCGGGACATGCGAGAGACGACATGAACGACCTGCGGAAGAAACGATGCACGAGAGAGGATCTCGACCGACTGACCGAGTGCGACCGGACGGAGGTGTTCGCCGTGCTGCGCTCCTTTGACGACGCCGGACTGGGCGAGGAAGAGTTCATCCTCCGCACGGCCGGGCCTCTGGATGAATCGAAAGTGCCCGGGCTGGCCGAGGCCGTCGCCGCCCGTGACGGCGACGCCGCAGCCCAGGCCGTCTATGCAGCCTGCGGCGGTGGAGAGGCGCCGGTCGAGCCGGCCGAGGCCGACGCCGACACGATTGCCCGGGCCGAGGAGATCCTGGACAACACGTTCACCTTCTACGACGAGACCTGCCGTCTGCCGGACGACATCGACTGGGAGCACAACCCCGGCACGCGGCACTGGGGGTGCGACCTGAACCGCTTCTCATTCCTCGGCCCCCTGACGGCCGCGTGGCGGGCGACCGGCGACGAACGCTTCGCCCGCAAGGCGGTCGAGCTGATCACTGACTGGGTCGCCAAGTCCGACGCGGGCAAGTGCTTCACCGGCACGCCGTACATGTTCGGCTCGTACCTCAACAATGCCATCCACTGCCGGGCGTGGACGGCCTGCCTCGAATCGCTCCTGCCGCACGGTCAGGTCCGCCCGCGGGAGTTGATGCGCATCCTCAAGTCGGTCCACGACCAGCTCGCATGGCTGGAGATCGTCACCAACGGGCACGCCGGGAACTGGCCGACCATCGGGTGCATGGGCATGCTCCGGACGCTGGCGGCGCTGCCGGTCTTCCGCGACACCGATCGGTGGGTCGACTACTGCATCGAGACGCTCGCCGCCCAGATCGACGACCAGGTCCTCCCCGACGGCGTGCAAGACGAGCTGACGCCGCATTACCACTGTGTCGTCATCAACAACCTGATCTCCGCGCTGGAGTCGCTCGACCGCCTCGGGCGCGAGCTGCCGGACCGCACGCTCGACACGCTCCGCAAGATGGTGCACTACGCCCGGCAGACGATCACGCCGGACGGCTCGGCGCGGGTCGCCTTCAACGATTCCGACCCCATGGCCCGCAGCGACCTGCACGAGGGTCTGCGGAGGTCGCTGGAGAAGGTCGGCCGGGCGTCCATGCTCACCCCGACCGACCGGCTCGGCCCGGAGCCGTTCGAGTATGCCGGCGTCGCGCTGCTCCGCCAGCGGCCGGACGAAGGCGACCTGTACCTCGCCTTCGACGGCGGACCGTTCGGCCGCGGCCACCAGCACGAGGACAAGCTCGGATTCTGGCTGTTCGCCTACGGGCGGAACCTGCTGATCGATCCCGGCCGGCACCTCTACGACTGGTCCGAGCGGAGCTTCCTGCCGTACCTGCGGTCCACGCGCGCCCATTCGACGATCACTATTGACGGCGCCGATCAGTGCTCGCGGAACCGCCCGGACAAGTGGATTCCGCGCGAGCCGGCGCCGATGACGTGGAGCGAGTCGGACGGGGAGATCCGCGCCGCGGCCGCGTACGAGCTCGGCTACGGCGAAGGCAACGAGATCGCCGTCGTTCACCGGCGTGAGATCGTCTTCGTGGCGGGTCGGTTCTGGCTCGTCTTCGACCGCGTGGAAGGCGCGAGTCGGCACCTCGTGGAATCCCGGTTCCAGTTCGCCCCGGGCGAGGTGACCCTCGACGGCCCGCGGGCGGTGACGACCTTTGACGACGCGAATCTGCTCCTGGAGGCCGTCTGCCGGCCGGGCTTCGACGACGCCGAGGTGGCCGCCGGGCAGCGGAATCCGGACCTCGGCTGGTTCTCGCCCGGCTACGGCCACGTCGAGCCGTCGCCGACGCTGACCTTCCGCGCGCGGACGGAGCTGCCGCTGCTGATCGCGGCGCTGCTGTATCCCTTTGCCGGCCGGGATGTTCCGGACGTCTCGATCGCTCTGGACGGCGCCTGCGCGACGGTTCACGTCGGCACCGACGAGGAGCACGTCGTGCGCTGCGGGCTGTGAGGACCGGGGCGCCGGGCGGCGAATTCCCTTGCTTCGCCTACCCGAAAACGGAGAATATCCTTCCGAGTTCCAGACACGAGGACGCCCGGCGCGTCCTCCGTTGGTATTGGCGCCGAGCGGACGCCGCCGGGCGCACGGACAGCCGACATGGCCGAAGCGAATTCCATCGACACGCCGAGCCAGCTCCCGTTTGAGAAGGTCGTCTCGCCGATTCAGCGGCAGATCGCCGAGCTGGAGGCCGATCAGGACCGGACGGGGCGGGACTACTCCTCTGACATCCGCGCGCTGCGCCAGCAGTACGTCTCCATGTTGCGGAAGGTGTACGCGAACCTGACGCCGTGGGAGACGGTGCAGGTGGCGCGGCACCCCGACCGCCCGCTCGGCGGCGACTACGTCGGCGGGGTGGTGAAGAACTGGATGGAACTGCACGGCGACCGCCGCTTCGCCGATGACCGGGCGATCCGCTGCGGGTTCGGGCGGATCGGCGCCGAGGACGTCATGCTCATCGCCCAGCACAAGGGACGCGACACCCGAGAGAAGATCGCCTGCAACTTCGGCTGCGCGCACCCGGAGGGCTACCGCAAGGCGCTGCGCGTAATGAAGCTGGCTGAGAAATTCCGCCTGCCCGTCGTGACGCTGATCGACACCCAGGGCGCCTACCCCGGCGTGGGCAGCGAGGAGCGCGGCGTCGCGGAGGCGATTGCCCGCAACCTTCTGGAGATGTCCCGCCTCCGCGTGCCGATCGTGGTGGCGATCATCGGCGAGGGCGTGGGCGACCGCATGCTCATGATGCAGTACGCCTACTACTCGGTGATCTCGCCCGAAGGCTGCGCGAGCATCCTCTGGCGCACGGGCGAAAAGGCTCCCGAGGCCGCCGACGCCCTCAAGCTCACCGCGCCGCATCTGAAGGAGCTGGACGTCATCGACGAGATCGTCCCCGAGCCGCTCGGCGGCGCGCACCGCAACCCGGCCGAGGCGATGGGCAACCTCGAACGCGCCATCGCCGCCGCTGTCCGACAACTGCGACGCACCGACCCCGACGAGCTGATCAACCGCCGCTACGAGCGCTGGCGGCGGATGGGCAAGGTCCTCCACCTCGAGCTCCAGCAGGCAGGGAAACAGGCGGAAGCGTAGACGACTCCGCCTGTCCCATCCCGCCCGCATTCCTGTAGAATGTCCCCGTGGACGAACCGACGATCCAACGCAGGGCGAGCCGGGCGGTCCGGGCGGGCGAGGTGACGATCGGCGGCGACGCGCCGGTGAGCGTGCAGTCGATGACCAACACCGCCACGGCCGACGTGGAGGCGACCTGCGCGCAGATGGAGCGACTGGCGGCCGCGGGCGCGGACCTGGTCCGCGTGGCGGCCGCGACGCCCGCAGACACGGCCGCGCTTGGGGAGATCGTCGCCCGCAGCCCCGTGCCCGTCATCGCCGACGTGCACTTCCGCTTCGAGCGGGCGCTGGAGGCGATCGACGCCGGCGTCGCCAAGATCCGCCTGAACCCCGGCAACATCGCCGATCGCGACGAGGTGCGGCGCGTCATCGCTGCGGCCGGCGAGCGGGGCGTGGCGATCCGCGTCGGCGTCAACGCCGGCTCCATCGTCGAGCGGCGCGACGCCGAGCGCCGCCGCGCCGAGCAGGCCCGCCCGCTGGTGGACCTCATGGTCGACAAGATGGCCGAGTACCTGGAGGTCTTCGAGGACGAGGGATTCAGCGATCTCGTCCTGTCGGCCAAGAGCCATGACGCCGTGACGACCGTCGCCGCCAACCGCGTTCTCGCCGAGCGTTGGGACTACCCGCTGCACCTCGGCGTCACGCACGCCGGGCCGCCCAGCACCGGCGCCGTTCGCTCCGCGGCCGCGCTGGGGGCGCTGCTGTGCGAGGGCATCGGCGACACGATCCGCGTCAGCTTCGCCGGGGATCCCGAACCGGAGGTGGCGGCCGGGCTGGAGCTGCTCTATGCGCTTCGCCTGCGGAGGCGGCGCGGCGTGGAGCTGATCGCCTGCCCGACCTGCGGGCGCGTGCAGATGGACCTCGAACCGATCGTCGAGCGGGTCCGGACCGAGCTCGCCGACGTCAAGGCCCCGATCCGCGTGGCGATCATGGGCTGCGTGGTCAACGGGCCGGGCGAGGCGGAGGGGGCGGACGTGGCGATCTGCGCCGGCGCCGGGCGGGCCGTGCTCTACCGGCGAGGCGAGCGGGTGCGGACCGTCAACGCCGATGAGATCGTGCCCGCCGTCGTGGACGAGGCGCGCCGCCTTGCGGACGCCGACGGCGACTGACCCGTCCCCCCGCTGCGCTTCCGGACCGGCGCCCTCGCTGCGGGCGCGTCTGCGCTGGCGTGTTAGCTTCCTGTTTGGTACAGTGCGTCCTCATCGCGGAAGCGGTCCGCCGAGGCGAGGGCAATGGACGTCGACGGGTTTCTCGATCAGATCAAGGCCGATCCGGACTACGCCGGGCAGATCGTCTACGTGCGCCGCATCGAGGCGCGCGAGCCCCGCTACGCCGACCCGGCCCGCCCGCTGTCACCGGCGGTGCGGCGGATGCTCGACGCGCGGGGCATCGAGCGTCTGTATGCCCACCAGGTGGAGGCGATCGACCTGGCCCGCGACGGGCGGGACGTGGTCGTCGCGACCGGCACGGCCTCTGGCAAGTCCCTGTGCTACCTGGCGCCGCTGATCGAGCACCTCGCCGCCGACGGCGACGCGCGGGCGCTGCTGACCTTCCCCACCAAGGCGCTTTCACAGGACCAGCACCGCGCGTTCCGGGCCGCCTGCCGGGCGGCCGGGCTGGAGGTCCCTGCCGGCGTGTACGACGGCGACACCCCCGCCGCGACGCGCCGCAAGCTCCGCAACGGCGGGCGGGTGATCTTCACCAACCCGGACATGCTCCACGCCGCGATCATGCCCCAGCACGCGCGCTGGGCGGACTTCCTCGCCGCCCTGCGGATGCTCGTGCTCGACGAGATGCACGTCTACAACGGCATCTTCGGGTCGAACATGGCGAACCTGCTGCGGCGGTTCCGGCGCGTGTGCGGGCACTACGGGTCCCGCCCCCAGGTGATCGGGTGCTCGGCCACCATCGCCAACCCCGGCGAGCTGGCGCGGCGGGTGACGGGTCGCGACGTCGCCGTCGTCGACGACGACGCCAGCCCGCGCGGGCGGCGGACGTACGTGTTCTGGAACCCGCCGAGAACGCGGGGCGGAAACTACCGCTCGCGCCGCAGCGCGAACGTCGAGGCGCACGACCTGATGGCCGCCCTCGTCCGACGGGGGTGCGGGACCATCACGTTCTCGAAGGCCAAGATGACGGCCGAGATGATCCACCACTACGTCTGCCGCAAGCTCGGCGACGAGGCGCCCCACCTCGTGGGCAAGGTCTCGCCGTACCGCGGCGGCTACCGCCCGGCCGAGCGGAGGGAGATCGAACGACGGCTGTTCGACGGGGAGCTGCTCGGCGTCAGCGCGACGCGGGCGCTGGAGCTGGGCATCGACGTCGGCTGTCTCGACGCGTGCATTCTCGTCGGCTATCCCGGCACGCTGGCGAGCTTCTTCCAGCAGTCGGGGCGCGCCGGGCGGCGCAGCGAGGACGCCCTGATCGTGCTCGTCGGGCTGGACACGTCGGTCAACCAGTACGTCCTGTCGCATCCGGACTACGTATTCGGTCGCCCCGTCGAACAGGCGGTAATCGACGCGGAGAACCCGTTCGTCGCCACCGGGCACCTGCGCTGCGCCGCCCACGAGCTGCCGCTGGGTGACGACGAGACGCCGCTGTTCGGGCCCTATGCCGATCTCGTGCTCCGCATCCTCGCCGAGAACCGCAAGGTGGTGAACATCGACGGCGCGTGGTACCACGCCGCCTCCGAAACGCCGCAGCACGAGATCTCGCTGCGCGACACGGCCGACGCGGAGGTCATCATCCAGGATGCGGACACCGACGAGGTGCTCGGGAGCGTCAACCAGTTCGACGCCCCGCCGATCCTGCATCCCGAGGCGATCTACATGCACCGCGGCGACACCTACCGCGTGCTCGAGCTGGACCTGGAGCGCAACATCGCCCTCGTCCGGCGGGAGAACGTGGACTACTACACCGACCCGCTCGGCGGCACGGACGTCCACCACATGGACCACAAGCTGCGCGAGCGTGCTTTCGGGACCGGACGCGCCTGCTGGGGCGAGGTGACCGCCTACTTCCGGACCCTCGCGTACGAGAAGGTCCACTTCTACTCGCTCGACCGGATCAGTCTGCATCCCGTGGACCTGCCGACGTTGGCGCTGGAGACGATGGCCGTCTGGCTCGTCCCGCCGGAACGGCTGATGGAGGATGTCCGCCGGCGCGGGCTGGACGTCCACAGCGGGCTCCGCGGCATCGGGTACGCCATGCGGATGATGCTCCCGCTGTTCATGACCTGCGACACGCTGGACTTCTCGCACTCGATCGGCAGCGCCAACAGCGAGTGGAACGCGATCTTCGTCTACGAGCGGTACCCCCACGGGCTGGGCTTCACCGAAAAGGCGTACGAGCTGCTCGGGTCGATCGTCCCGGCCGTGCTGGACCGCGTCCGCGCCTGCGAGTGCGAGGACGGCTGTCCGTGCTGCGTCGGCAAGCCGCTGCGGGGGTACGCCACGTGGCACTACGACCGGGGCGAGGCGTCGATCCCGTCGAAGGCGTCGGCGCTGGCGATTCTCGACGGGCTGCTGGCCGGGGGCGAGCTCGACACGCCCGACGAGCGTTCGCTCACCGACAGCGACGCCGACGACGAGCTGCGCCTGGAGACGGCCCTTCGCCGGCGGCTCGAGCGGATGCGCGAGCCGAAGGTCTTCCACCCGATCGAGCCGAACGTCCCGCTGGGATACCCCGAACCCGAGCAGGCCGAGACGCTCGACGACGCCGATTCGGGGCGGCGCAACGAGCGGCGGAGCGACTTCCACCGGCGGCTCCGGAAGCGCCTGGCGAAGAAGATCGACACCGGCGAGCTGGACCCGCACATTGGGCGCAAGCGGCCGCCGGAGGGAATGAAGCTGCCCGGAAGCAACCTGCCGCCGACGCACTTCGCGGGACGTCCACAGAACGGTCCGGCGGAAGAGACGGCCGGCGACGACGCCCCGCCCCCGGCGGCGTCGATCCGGGCCGGCGACAAGCTCGCCGCCCGCGCCAAACGCATCCGGAAGCGGACGAAAAGGAATGGCACCGAAGACGAATCGCCCGACCCGCCGACCGGAAGGACGAAGGATGCCGACTAGGTGCGAACGAATCGGTTGGTGGACTCCAGCGGACGCAGCGCCGGCCGTGTCAGCCGGAGACATGCCGGCCCGGCGGGCTGATCGGATCGGGATTGCTTTGAGATACAGAATATGAGTCGTATGGGTTGGTCCGGCGTCCACGGGCGCTCGAGCGACCGACCTGGGTGGGCCGGCATGCAGGCCTGCCCTGGCCGGCAAGGCCTGAAAGGCCGAGATGTTTGAGCTCGACAGGACAGAGGAAGGCCTGAAAGGCCGGGATGTGTGAGCTCGACAGGACAGGGCAAGGCCTGAAAGGCCGAGATGTTTGAGCCCGACAGGACAGAGCAAGGCCTGAAAGGCCGGGATGTGTGAGCCCGACAGGACAGAGCAAGGCCTGAAAGGCCGGGATCCGGGCGCGAAAGGACAGAGCCCTGAAAGGGCGACACAACGGGCCGCGAGAGGGCATGCCGGCCGCCGAGCCGTGAGGAGTTGCTGTGCGGAGACGACAGTTTCATGGTGCGTTTGCTTTGACGGCTGAAAGCCCGACAGGACAGAGCAAGGCCTGAAAGGCCGAGATGTTTGAGCCCGGGGTGGAGCGAAGCCGCCGCAGGCGGCCGTCGCGCAACCCCGGGATCCGGGCGCGAAAGGACAGAGCCCTGAAAGGGCGACACTAGAACGGACAGACGCCATGGCGCAATCGCTTTCGAGGGTGTTGATCCATCTCGTGTTCGGCACGAAGGGGCGGCGTCCGTTCCTGGACGACGCCGTCCGCGATGAACTGAAGGCCTACATGAGCGGGACACTGCGCAACTGCGGCACGGGCGCGATCGCGATCGAAACAGTGTCTGATCACGTCCACTTGCTGTGCGCCCTGCCGCGGACGCTGTCGGTGAGCGATCTGGTCAAGGAGCTCAAGACGTGTTCGTCGAGATGGCTGAAGGGTCGTTCGGATGACCTGCGCGGATTCGCATGGCAGAGCGGGTACGGTGCGTTCTCCGTCAGCGAGTCCCGCGTCGCCGACTGCGTCCGGTACATCAACCGGCAGGCGGAGCATCACCGGCGAACGACATTCGAGACGGAATTCGTTCAATTCCTTCGCAGGCACAAGGTTGAATTCGATGAACGGTATGTATGGGATTGAGTGTCGCCCTTTCAGGGCTCCTCGCACGGCGGCGGGGACCCGGGGCTGCGTCCTCCTGCGCTGTCGCTTCGGAGGACTCCGCCCCGGGCTGTCTCATCCCGCCCCTTCGGGGCTCGCGTCCTACGACGGCAAGGCGCGACGGTGGCGGAACAGGACCGACAGCACAGCCGCGACCGGGCGCCGATTGAGTGTGGCCGCTGCAGGCCTCGGGGCGGGGCGAAGGGATCCTTGCGCGGGGGCGCGCAATCCCGGGATGCGGGCGCAGGGAAGGATGGACGCGTGAAGGGCGCGTAAGGATGCGGCGAAGTATCGGCCGGGCGCCGCGCGCGTCCTCCTCTGTCGACAGCCTGAACGCACACGGAAAGAGACCATGGAAGGCGAAACGTTTCTCAAACGCATAGAGCAGATGCCGTTCTTCCGCGAGCAGGTGCAGCACGTCGAGCTGCTGCCGGCCCGCCCGGCGGAGTACCGGGAGGTGGCCGGCGGGCTCAGGCCGCCCGTCGCCGAAGCGCTGGAGGCCGCCGGGATCCGGAAGCTTTACTCCCACCAGGCCGAGGCGATCGACGCGGTGCGCCAGGGCAGGGACGTGGTCATCGTCACCGGTACCGCCAGCGGCAAGACGCTCTGCTACAACGTGCCGATCATCGAGACGCTCATCGACGCCCCGTCCGCCACGGCGCTGCAGATATACCCCACCAAGGCGCTCGCCCAGGACCAGCTCCGCGCGCTGGGGCGGTTCCAGGACCCCCCTGCGGCCGAGTTCCTCGCCGGCACGTACGACGGCGACACGCCCACCACGCTCCGCCGCCGCCTGCGAGAGGCGGGCAACGTTATCCTGACCAACCCCGACATGCTGCACACCGGCATCCTCCCCAACCACGCGCGGTGGAACCGGTTCTTCACGCACCTGCGGTTCGTGGTGATCGACGAGGTGCACGCCTACCGCGGCGTGTTCGGCTCTCACCTGGCGAACGTGCTGCGGCGGCTGGACCGCATCTGCCGGCATTACGGCGCCCGCCCGCAGTTCGTGTGCTGCTCGGCCACGATCGCCAACCCCGCCGAGCACGCCGGGAGCATCACCGGGCGGGAGATGACGCTCGTCGACCGCGACGGCGCCCCGCGCGGGCCCAAGCGGTTCGTCATGTGGAACCCCCCGCCGCTCGAGGCGGCCGGGCGGGGCGCGCAGGACGACTGGCGCGTCGGCGGCGACCGGCGAAGTTCGCTCTGGGAGGGCGTGCACCTGATGAGCTCGCTGGTCAAGGAGGGCGTGCAGACGATCGCGTTCGTGCGCACCCGCCTCGCCGCGGAGCTGATCTTCAAGAACTGCCGAGACATGCTCCGTCCGATCTCCCGCCGCCTGGCCGAATCCGTCCACGCCTACCGCGGCGGGTATCTCCCCGAGGAGCGCCGCGAGATCGAGCGCAAGCTGGTGAATCGGGAGATCCTCGGCATCGCCTCGACCAACGCGCTGGAGCTGGGCATCGACATCGGCAGCCTCGACGCGTGCATCATGGTCGGCTATCCCGGCACGATCGCCAGCCTCTGGCAGCAGTCCGGGCGCGCGGGGCGCGGGCTCGAAGAGGCCGACGTCTTCCTGATCGCGACGAACTCGCCGATCGACCAGTACCTGATGAGCGACGCGCGGTACGTCTTCGCGAAGAACCCCGAGCAGGCGGTGGTCGATCCGGACAACCCGCACGTCGCCGTCGGGCACGTCCGCTGCGCCGTGCACGAGCTGCCGCTCGCCGACGAGGACGTCCCGGCCTTCGGGCCGTACGCGGAGGTGATCCTGGAGCTGCTCGAGGAAGAACAGGTCGTCCGGCACATCGACGCCCACTGGTACTGGGCGTCGAGCACCTACCCCGCCGCCGAGGTGAACCTGCGCAACATTGCCGGGCCCGTCTACACCATCCAGGACGAGACCGACCGCGAGCGGGTCATCGGCACCATCGACGAGATCAGCGCCCTGTCGCAGATGCACGATCACGCAGTCTACCTCCACGCGGCCGAGACGTACTTCGTCAACAAGCTCGACCTCGAGCAGAAGATCGTCCGCGTCGAGAAGCGCGACCTCGACTACTACACCCAGTCGGTGCAGAGCTCGCAGATCGAGCTGGATGAGCGGGAGACCGAGAGCGAATGGCGGTCGGCCTCCGTCGGGCTGGGCGACGTGACGGTCACGACCACGATCCCGATGTTCAAGAAGATCCGCTTCCACTCGCGGGACAGCCTGGGCTTCGAGAAGCTGGAGCTGCCGCCGCAGACGCTGGAGACCGTGGGGATGTGGTTCGCCCCCGCCGGACGCCCGGTCGAGGCGCTGAAGGATGAAGGCCTGCTGGTCGGCGAGGCGCTGACGGGCATCGCCAACGTGATGGTGGAGGTCGCACCGCTGTTCACCATGTGCGACACGCAGGACGTCGGGACGGTGGTGGACGCCAGCTGCCTCGGCGACGACGCGCTGTTCCTCTACGACCGCTATCCCGGCGGGATGGGCTACGCCCGTCGATGCCTGGAGCGGATCGACCGGATCATGAGCACGGTGCTGACGGTGATCCGCGAGTGCGCCTGCGAGGACGGGTGTCCCTCCTGCGTCGGGGCGGCCGTGCCGGCGTTCGCCATGACCGACCTGGACAGCTCCGTCCGCGGACGCATCCCCGACAAGCTCGCCGCCCGCCGGCTGTTGGAGGGACTGTTCGACCAGCCGTCCGACGTGGATGGCGGCGACCGGAGCGCAGGGAAGCTGGGCAAGCGAGAGTGAAACGCCCGGCCGGGCCTCGGGCGGGTTCCTGGAAGACGGGTCCGCCCGCGCGGCGCGATCACCGCTCGTTCTGTGAGCAGCCACGGGAGGGACAGCACTTGGAGGTCGCTGCCCCCGTCAGGCCGTCTCGGACTTCAGCGGGCGGGTCATCAGCTCGCGGATCGCGTCCCTGGGCGATTGCTCCCCCGTAAGCACCTGGCGGACGCCTTCGGTGATCGGCATCTCCACACCGCAGCGTCCGGCGAGTTCCACGACGCCGGCCGTCGTCGGCACGCCCTCCACGACCGATCGGCTGGCCGAGAGCGTCTGCTCGACGTCGCCCCCGCGTCCGATCGCCTCGCCGAACGAACGATTCCGCCCGATCGGCGAGAAGCAGGTGGTCACCAGGTCTCCCATGCCCGCCAGTCCGGCGAACGTCTCGGCGCGGGCGCCGAGCGCCTCGCCCAACCGGGTGATCTCCACCAGCCCCCTCGTGAGCAGAGCGGCCTTGGCGTTGACCCCCGCCTCCAGCCCGTCCAGGATGCCGGCCGCGATGGCGATGACGTTCTTCGTCGCCCCGGCGAGCTCGACGCCGAGCGGGTCGGGGTTCGTGTAGACGCGGAAGTACGGGCGCGTGAAGACCTGCTGGAACCGCGCCGCCAGCGACGCGTCGGCCGAGGCGACCACGACCGTCGCGGGCAGCCCGCGCGCAATCTCCGGCGCGATGGAAGGTCCCGACAGCGCCGCCGTCGGCACATCCTCGCCCAGCACGTCGGAGAGAATCTGCGTCGGGCGGAGCAGCGTGCCGGTCTCGATGCCCTTGGCAACCGAGCAGATAGGCCGCCGGCCCGATACGTGAGGCGCCAGGCGCGTCCAGACGCCGC
>CAZADC010000022.1:0-18750 GCA_964483755.1 uncultured Planctomycetaceae bacterium
GCGTGGCACCCGTCGGGGCGTCTTCGGCCATGCCACCAGCCGACGACCTTTCCCGGAACTTCCCATAACCTCGGGCGTCTGACGTGATCGGGCGGCGGCGCGCGTGGTCGGCCGGCCGGGCGCGGGTCGGGCGCGGTTCGGACAGGTCGAATCACAGGTCGAATCCCCAATGACAAGGAGACTCATCATGCTTCGCACCAATCGATGGCGCCGATGGATGTCGGCCGCCGTGGTGTTGACGGTTCTGGTGCCGGTCGCAGCAGGGCAGGAACTGCGGCAGGCGGCCGACGAGGACGAAAACCCCCACCTGTGGGAGCCGAAGGTCACGTCGGTGGCCGTGTTCAAGAACGGGCTGGGCTTCTTCATGCGGGAAGGCGAAGTGGACCTTCGCGACGGGTGGTGCCTGTCGGGGCAGGTCCCCCCGGCCGCGTTCGGCACGCTCGCGATCTACTCCCACGAGCCCGACGAGGTGGTGGACATCGTCGGCTCCGGTCCGGGCGAGGTGGTCGAGTTCGACGGCGTCGATGCGCCGAAGACCGAGGCCGCCAAGCGCAAGCGCCTCGAGGCCGCCGCGAACCTGAACGTTGAGCTCTCGTACGAGCAGGACGGCGCCGACCGCAAGGCGGCGGGGCGACTCCGCGGCGTCGAGGGCAAGTACGTCATCCTGGAAGGCCCGTCCAACAACTTCGCCGTCCCGCTGGCGAGCATCGCGCGGATGCAGGTACTGGACCTGCCCATCCGCGTGCACGTCAGTTCAGAGGAGGGCGCGCCGCGGCGGACCCGGCTCGGCATGGCGTACCTCCGCAAGGGCGTCACGTGGATACCCGAGTACACGCTGCAGGTGCTCGACGCCGGCACGGCCGAGCTGACGCTGCGGCACGCTGGTCAACGAGGCGGAGGACCTGGTGCACTGCGACGTCAACTTCGTGGTGGGCGTGCCGCACTTCGTGCACACCGAGTACATGGCCCCGATCGCGGTGGGGCAGACGATCCGGACGATCGGCACGGCCGTCGCGCCGCAGGCGGTGCGCTCGCAGATCATGAACCGGGCGGCCTTGGTCGCCAACGCCGCCCCGCGGGACTTCGGGGTCGTGGAGCAGCCCCTCGAGCGCGCCGGCGGCGACGTGGGGGCGGCGATCGGCAACCTCCCGCAGATGGGCGGAGCGGCGGCCACGGACTACACCGTCTACACCATGAAGGACCTGACCGTCCGCCGCGGCGAGAAGGCGATCGTCACGCTGTTCCGCAGGAAGGTCCGCTACTCTCACGTGTATCGCTGGAGGCCGCCGGAGCGCATGCGGCATTTGCTGGTGCTCCAGAACGCCACAGACACCGCGTGGACGACCGGCCCGTGCCTGGCCGTCAGCGACGATCAGCCGCTCGGCGAGGACCTGCTCAAGTACACGCCCAAGGGCGGGGCGGGCGAGCTGCCCGTAACGGCGGCCATCAACATCGCCCACGAGAAGACCGAGAAGGAGATCGCCCGCAAGCTGAAGGCCCACTCGCCGTCGCACAACGTGTTCCTGGACCTGGTTACGATTCAGGGCGAGGTCTCGCTGAAGAACTTCGAGGCCGACCCCGTCTCCCTGGTGATCACGGTGCCCGTGCCCGGTAAGCCCACGGAGGCGAGCGACGACGGCGTGACGGCAGCCGACCCGGACAAACTCCGCCTGCTGGAACGGGCCGGGACGGTCACCTGGAAGCTGGAGCTCGAGCCTGGCGAGAAGAAGAAGCTCACCTACGTCTACGAACGGTACGTGCATTCCCAGTAGGCGGGCACAGGGCGCGCCACTCGCCGTGAACCTGCTTGCGGGCCAAGCACGGCCTGACGGGCGCACGCCGTATCCGGAGTTCGGAGCCCCAAATCCGAAAGAACGAACCGGTCGTCGATGTGCTCGGGGGGCGTGGCTTGCCGCGCACCGGGAGTCAGGCGCCGACTGGCGGCGGCCGACGTGTTGCGGTACGGTGGCGTGGCCGAGCAGATTGGGTCCCCCCGCCCCGGACACAGGAGGCCGAACCGATGGCCGATCGCCCGAACGTCGTCATCCTTCTCGCCGATCAGCTTCGCGCCGCCTCGCTCCCGCTCTATGGCGACGCGCAGATCGAGACGCCCAACATCGACCGCCTCGCAGCCGACGGGGTTACGCTGGACCACTGCATCGCCACCTGTCCGGTCTGCACGCCGCACCGGGCGATGCTGCTGACCGGGCGACACCCGCAGACGACGGGGTGCATCATCAACTCGACCCGTACGCGATACAGCGAGATCGGGCTCGGCGACGTCTTCGCCCGCCGCGGCTATCGGACCGCCTACATCGGCAAGTGGCACCTGCACACCGGCGCCTGGCCGGCGAACAACGTCCCCGACTGGGTCCCCCGCGGGCGGTCGCGACTGGGTTTCGAGTTCTGGCGGGCCTACAACCAGCACATGGTCTACTTCGACGGGTTCGTTCACAGCCCGGCCCGGGACTTCGACGTCATCCGCTGGAAGGGCTACGAGACGGAAGGCCTGCTGGACTATGCCCGCGAGTTCCTCGCCGGGGTCGACGACGACCCCTTCCTGCTGTTCCTCTCGCCCCAGCAGCCCCACTCGGGCCTCGGGCCCGGCGGGTGGATGGCGCCCGAGCGGTTTTACGAACGCGTGCCCGACCGGCCGCGCCTCCGCGACAACGTCCCGGAGTCCACGGAGGGCGGCGACCCCCGCGACCCGCGGAGCCTGTTCGGGGCGCTGCGGAACTACCTCGCGATGACCCTCGCGATCGACGAGATGCTCGGCCGGCTCCTGGACGAGCTGGAGTCGTCCGGTCGGCTGGACAACACGCTGCTGGTTTTCACCTCCGATCACGGGACGCAGGGCGGCAGCCACGGGCTGGGCTTCTGGACCAAGAAGAGCCCGTACTCCGAATCGCTGCACGTGCCGTGCGTGCTGCGCCTGCCGGGCGTGCTGGACGGCGGCGTGCGGAGCGACGCGCTGACGTCGCCGGTGGATTTCCTGCCGACGCTGTGCGGGCTGTGCGACATCCCGGTTCCACGGAGCGTCGAGGGGATGGACCTGTCGGGCGGGTGGCGCGGCGAGCAGGACGCGCCCGGACAGGACGCCGTCTTCTGCATGAACTTCGGCGCCGAGCACGACTACTACGAGGACGGCAACGAGTGGCGTGGCGTGCGCACGCGCTCCCGGCAGTACGCGCGGCGCCTCGACGGGAGCGTCGAGCTGTGCGACCTCCAGGCCGACCCGCTGCAGATGACCAACCTGGCGGACGATCCGGCCCACGCCGGGCTGCGCGAGGAGATGGAGCGGCGCCTGCGGCGTTTCCAGCGTGTGCGGGGCGACGAACTGGTCCCGGCGACGACCTACGCCTCGTGGGTGGACGAGCAGCGGCGCGTGGTCCGCAACGCCTACGGGCCGCTCTCACACCCGGAGTCCGGGCCCGACTGGTCGCTGCTGGAGTAGCCTGACCGCCCGCGTTCCTGTCGGGGGTCGGTGAGGGCGGCATGAAACAGGCCGCCCGGCCCGGAGGGACCGAACGGCCTGTTCATTTCATCGAAGACGCGTACATCGGCCGGCGTGACGCTATGCACGCCCGCACGACGTCCCGTTCAGGGGACGTTACCGCGTCCGTTTCCTGCGTCGCAGCAGCGCGCCTACCCCGCCGGCCGCAAGCAGAGCGATGCTGGCCGGCTCGGGAACCGCGACGCCCACGGTGGTATCGTAGGTGTCGGGCTCGTCAATGCCGAGCGTCACGCCATACATCGTGAACTCGCCGCCGCCGTAGTAGGTGTTCTGGCTGGTGTTGCTCGCGTCATAGGTTCCGTCGTAGACGAGGTCGGCGTCGTCGATCGCCCACTGGAGAATCGCGCCGCCGCTCTCGGAGACGTCCACCGAAGCGCCGATGCTGGCGAGATCTTCCGTGGTCACCCGGGGCAGGGCGGCCGTCGGACCGGTGTAGATGTGCCGGTGATGAGGCCCGAACCCGCCGCCCACGGTGTAGTGGGTGAGAATCAGCGTGTCGATGCCCACGCCGACGTCCTCGCCGATGTAGCTGCTGTTGCCCGCGCCGCCGCCCTGACCGTTGTCGAAGTCAAGGTGAATCGAGTACTCCGGCGCAAACTCGCCAGCGAGCTGTGCGGGCGCTCCGCCAAGATCCATGCGGAAGTAGTGCGTCCCCGAGACGTAGCGGTGATACAGCGCAACGATGTCCCGGGAATCCTCGGCCTGGTCTCCGCTGGGGTCGGAGATTGTGGTTACGTCGGCCGCACCCCAGTCCGTAAGCATCGCGGCGCCGGCACCTCCGCTCAGCGCTGCAATCGCTGCGCACAGCGCCAAGCCCTGTATGAGTCTCTTCGTCCTCTTCATCAACTCTCTCCTTCTCCTTCGGCCGCATCGTGCGGCCGACTCCCGGGGCGGTCGAGCCCTCACCCTCTGTTCCGCGTGATTCGCAAGGCATTGGATCTCCTGGACGGCGAATCCCGCGGGGGATCCCTCGGCCATGGCGAAATTGGGGGGACTCCCCACGTCGCTCTGGGGGGGGATCGGCGCTGGGCGGGCGTGGGCCCGGGGTAGCTAGGGCGCGCCGTCCGGGGGGTTCGAGCTTGACGATGCCGGGAGGCGCAGATTGAATGCACAACCTGCCGCGACCGACAGAGCGCCGCGGCCGTCTGACGTGAGGAGATCATCCATGGCGAACGAGAGACTCGCTTCCGCCGCCCTCGATCAGGGCAAGGGCATCGTTCGACTCGCGCCCAACTGGGTGCCCCGCAGCTTCTGCGTGCCCGGACGCCGAGTCAAACTGCACCCCGACGACTACTACGCCTTCGGCGGCAACCGCGGCGGGATCGACGAGCGGTGGTTCTCCTCCACGACCCCGGCCGACAACGGCCCGCTGACCAGCGAGAACGAGGGGCTGAGCTGCGTCGTTGTCGAGGACGGCGGGCGCGTCGAGAAGGTGCTGCTCCGCGACGCCGTCGACGCGCTGAAGGGCAAGCTGATCGGCGACCGCATCTGGGACGAGCACGAGCGCTGGCCGATGTACTCGAAGTTCTTCGACAACAAGGGCGCCCTGCCGCACCACGTGCACCATCGCGACGAGCACGCGGCTGCGGTCGGGCAGCTCGGCAAGCCGGAGGCCTACTACTTCCCGCCGCAGGTGAACAATTACGGTGCAGACTTCCCGTACACGTTTTTCGGGATCAATCCCGGCGTCTCGCCCGAGCAGGTCCGGGAGTGCCTCGAGAACTTCAACGCCGGCGACAACAGGATCACCGACCTGTCCCGCGCGTACCGCCTGTACCCCGGCGACGCGTGGAATGTCCCCCCGGGCGTCCTGCACGCCCCCGGGAGCCTGTGCACCTACGAGCCGCAGAAGGCCTCCGACGTGTTCAGCATGTGGCAGTCGCTGGTCGGCGACCAGATTGTCCCCGACGAGCTGCTCTGGAAGGACACGCCGGAAGACAAGGTCGGCGACTTCGATTACCTGCTGAGTGTGCTGGACTGGGAGAAGAACGTCGACCCGGATTTCTACGCGCGAAACTACATGCCGGCCGTCCCCGTCCGCCCGCGCGACGAGATGGAGGCCGACGGGTACGTCGAGAACTGGATCTGCTACCGCTCGGACGCCTTCAGCGCCAAGGAGCTCACCGTGCTGCCCGGGCGCACCGCCACGATTGCCGACGCCGGGGCGTACGGCGTGATTCTCATGCAGGGGCGCGGGCGCATGGGCGTCTGGGACGTCGAAACCCCCTCGCTGATCCGTTTCGGCGAGCTGACGCAGGACGAGTACTTCATCAGCGCCGCCGCGGCGGCCGAGGGCGTGGAGATCGCCAACACCTCGCGCACGGAACCGCTGGTGATACTCAAGCACTTCGGACCGGGCAATCCCGACATGCCGGCCGGAAAGTGAACCCGACGCAGGCAACCGACAGAGCTTGGCGCGCAGGTGGAGTCGAGTCATGTGGCACCTGAAGTTTCATCCGACGGCCGGGTACATACTCAATCTCGACGGGGACGCCGAGCCGACGCCGCCGGATGCGAAGACGCGCCGCACGCTCCGCGAGCTGGCGGCACGCGTCGCGGAGATCGCGGCAGAGCCCGTCCAGCGGGAGAAAGCGGACCTCTGGCGGCGGAAGATCGACCTCGAGCCGGTCCGCCCGATGGTGCTCGTGTTCCTGGAGGACTCCTGGCTGGAAGTCCTGCCCGGCGACGCCGCGGAGATCGCCGACCCCTTCTGGCGGCAGCAGGAGTGGTACCTGCGTCACCTGATCTACCGCCGCGAGCGCATCGACGACGATTTCGTCATCACCCCGGACGTCTACGTTCCGCTTGAGATCCGCACCGGCGACTGGGGCCTGCCCGCCGCGCAGTACCAGCGCACGCAGGCGGAGCGGGGCTCGTACCACTGGACGCCGCCGCTGCAGGACCCGGCCGATCTGCAGCGCATGCGTCCGGCCGGGATCGAGATCGACGCGGACGCCACCCACCGCCGCGCCGACGCGATCCGAGAAGTCGTCGGCGACATCCTGCCCGTCCACGTCCACTGCGGGCCGCCAAGCGTCTGCCTGTACGACATCGCGACGCACCTGCGCGGCATCGAGCAGTGCATGCTGGACATGTACGACCGGCCGGAATGGCTGTGCGAGCTGATGGACTTTCTGGCGGCCGAGACGCTCCGCAAGGCCCGCCTGCTCGCCGACGGGGGCTGGCTGACGCTCAACAACTGCAACCACTACACCGACTCCGGCGGACTCGGGTACACCGGCGACCTGCCGGGCACGGGGCACGACGGGCGGACCGTCCGCCTCGGCGACTGCTGGATGCACGGCGTGGCGCAGGCGGCGTCGGAGATCGGGCCGGAGATGCACGACCGCTTCATCCTCGAATACGACGCCCGCCTGCTCGACGAGGCCGGGCTGGTCGCCTACGGCTGCTGCGAGCCGCTCACCCACAAGTTCGACATCCTCAAGCGGCGATTCCCTCGCCTGCGGCGGGTGTCGGTGAGCCCGTGGGCGGACGTGGAGGTGGCGGCCGAGGCGCTGTCCGACGGGTACGTCTACTCGTGGAAGCCGAACCCGGCCATGCTGGTCGGGCGGTTCGACCCGGAGCGGATCCGCAAGTATGTGCGGCGCACGCTGGACGCCGCCCGCGGCTGCCGGCTGGAGATCATCCTCAAGGACACCATCACGCTGGACAACGAGCCGCAGCGCGTCGAGAAGTGGCTGGCGATTCTCCACGAGGAGATCGACCGCTAGGGCAAGCGCACGGGCGGGCGCGGCGGCTCGCTTTCCCATGCGGTGCAACGACGACATTCCAACGAAGGGATGCTGACCGAATGAACACTGACTGGCACCGGCACGCGTACCGGCGAATGCTCGTGGACATGCACATCGTCGACTGGGAGGACGACTTCCTCGCCGAGTACGACGCCGAGCGCATGGGCGATCTGTACGAAACAGCGGGGCTGACGAGCGTCATGTTCTACTGCCAGTCGCACGTGGGCCTTTGCTACTGGCCGACGAAGCACGGCAAGATGCACGCCTCGCTCGACGGGCGGGACCTGGTCGGCGAGACGCTGGCCGCCCTGCAGAAGCGAGACCTCGCCGCGTGCGGGTACTTCAGCGTGGTGTTCGACAACTGGGCGTTTCTCGAGCACCCCGAGTGGCGGCAGGTCCCCGTGCCCGCCAGGGCGAGCGGGCTGGCCGGCGCATTCCACGGCTCGCGGTACGGGCTGGTCTGCCCGAACCACCCCCAATACCGCCGGTACGTGATGAATCAGATCGACGATCTCGTCGGCAGCTACGAGCTGGACGGAATGTTCTACGACATGACGTTCTGGCCGACGATCTGCGTGTGTCCGCAGTGCCGCCGGCGGTTCAAGGACGAGGCGGGCCTGGAAATTCCCGAGACGATCGACTGGCTGGACGGCGACTGGTGCGCGTTCCAGTCCGCCCGCGAGCGGTGGATGCGCGAGTTCGCCATGGAGGTCACCGGGCGCACGAAGGCGGTCCGCCCGGGGATCGTCGTCTATCACAACTTCGCCACCGTCACGCGGAACTGGACGCTCGGCGTGAGCTGCGAGCAGGCGGAGTCGAACGACTTCCTCGGGGCCGACTTCTACGGCGACCCGGACGAGCAGCAGTTCGTCTGCAAGCTCTTCAGCAACCTTACGCCGACCCGCCCGCTGGAGTTCATGACCTCGCGATGCGTCCACCTCGGCGATCACGAGCAGACCAAGTCCTTCGAGCATCTGCAAATGCAGGTGCTGGCGTCGACCTTGTTCTCCGGGGCGTTCCTGGCGATCGACGCGGTCAATCTCGACGGCACGACCTATCCCGGCGTCTACGAGCGGATCGGGAAGGTCTTCGAGACCTCCTCGCCGTACGAGCCGCACCTCGGCGGCGAGCCCGTCGAGGACGTGGCCGTCTACTTCTCCGGCGACTCGAAGATGGACTTCCGGGAGAACGGGCGGCACGTCAGCGAGGCGATCATGTGGGGACGGGAGTATCCGCACCTGGCGGCCGTGCTGGGCGCGTGCCGGTTCCTGCGGCGAAACCACGTGCCGTTCGGCGTCATCACGCGCAGGCAGCTCGACCGGCTGGACGCTTACAAGGCGCTGATCCTGCCGAACGTACTGAGGATGGACCGCGAGGAGATCGAGGCGGTGCGGGCGTACGTCGCCGCCGGCGGACGGGTCTATGCATCCCGGTACACGTCGCTCACCGAGACCTGCGGGCGTCGCGGCGACGACTTCCTGCTGGCCGACCTGTTCGGCGCGCACTTCGAGGCCGACGATCTCGGGACCGTGACCTACCTGCGGATGACCGACGACGCGCTGCGCGACGCCGTCCGCCCGCAGGGCTATCTGAGTCACTTCGCGCCGGACGACGGCGCCGGAACGCTCCGCCTGAAGCCGGACGTGGACGGCGACGTGCTCGCCACGCTCACGTTGCCCTACGCGACCGAGTGGGGCGACGTGTTCCACCGGAACTGGGCCTCGATCCATTCCTCCCCGCCCCGGACCGACACGGACACGCCGGTGATCGTCGAGGCCGCCCACGGCGCAGGCAAGGTCATCTACTCCGCCGCCGACGTCGAGAGCATCGACAGCGCCGCCAACGAGGCCGTCTTCATGGACCTGCTCGGGCGAATGCTCGACGCGCCCCTGAGCTTCTGGGCCGACGCGCACCCGGCCGTGTGGACGAACGCGATGCGCCAGGATGACCGCAGCCGGATGACCCTCGCATTTCTGAACTACCAGCAGTCCCTCCCTGCCGTGCGGATTGCCGAAACGCCGTTCGCTCTCCGTCCGCCGGACGGCAGGCGCTTCACCCGCCTGGTCCGCCTGCCGGACGAAGCGCCGATGGACTTCGAGACGGATGACGACGGCGCGCTGCACGCCGTGCTCGACGACCTGGACGTGTTCGCGATGGTCGCGGCCGAGTATGAGTGATCGGCCTTGCTCACAACTCCCGCGCCGTCCGGATTCGCGTAACCCAGGGCTGCATTTGCGGTTTGCGGTGAGTAGAATTCGGTGAGAGCCGAAGCGTCGGCTCGGACTTCACGCCATTCGAAAGGAGCCGTTCCATGCTCAATGCATTCGCCATGATGTCGGCCGTGCTGATCGTGTTCTATCTGTACCTCGCCATCCGGACGGACAAGGTTCGCCGCAAGGGCTGCTACCTGATCGGGGGGGCCGGTGTGCTGCTGGTGATCTTCGCACAATTCTTCGGCATCTTCGCTCCGCGCCTGTGGGCGATCATTCTTGTCGGCCTGCTGGGGACCATCGGCGCCCTCGTGGCGTTCGGATCGGGCGTGGCGGCCTGCTACGGCGGGACGCTGCCGATGGTCGAGCACGCCAATGAGGAGATCACCGAGGCCGTCGAGCACCCCGGCGCAGGCCAGGGCGGCGCTCCCCAGAGCGAGTCCGGCCAGCAGCAGACGTGAGTCCCTGCGCCCGCGAGACGCTGCGCATCCAGTGAACGGAAAGGAAGCACCATGGACTTCTACGAGGCCGTGCAGAGCCGGTACAGCGTCCGCTCGTATACGAAGGACGATGTTGACGAGGAGGCGCTTCAGCGCATCCTGACGGCCGCCCAGCTCGCCCCGACCGCCCGCAATCGCCAGGAGTATCGCCTGGTGGTCGTCCGCGACGCCGCCGTGCGCAAGCGGCTTGCCGAGGCGGCCGAGCAGCCCTTCGTCGGACAGGCGCCGGTCGTAATCGCAGCGATCGGGCTGACGCCCCAGGACACGATGTCCTGCGGCGTGCCGACCGATCCGGTGGATTGCGCGATCGTGCTCGAGCACGTCGCCCTCGCCGCGACGGCCGAGGGGCTCGGCGTCTGCTGGATCGGCCACTTCCAGCAGGATGCCGCACGCAAGGCGCTGAACGTGCCGGAGACGGCGACGGTCATCCAGCTCATGCCGCTGGGTCGCCCGGCCGACACGATGAAAGGCAAGTCGCGGAAACCCCTTCAGCAGCTCGTCTGTCGCGATCAGTTCGCCTGAGCCCCGGAGGAGCGGTGCCCGCGTTCCAGCGCAGAATCTCGCTGCAGGTGCTCACCCCCGACGGGCCGGTGACGTCGGCCGAGGCGACCGGCGTTGTGTTCCCCGGCGCGGACGGGCAGATCGGCGTGCTCGGAGGACGCTCGCCGCTGCTGTCGCTGGTCGGGGCCGGACGGCTGGCGGTCACCCGCGTCGACGGCGAGAGCGAGGAGTTCTTCGTCCATGGCGGGTTCGTCCGCGTTGCCGAGAACGCGATGACCGTCCTCGCCGAGGAATGTTCGCGGGTTGAGGACATAGACCGCGAGGAGGCGTGGGATCGCCTCACGGCCGCTGACGCCATGCCCTCCGAAACCATCGAGCAGCGCGAGCGACGCGACGAGGTGCGGCGGGTCGCCCGTCTGCGGTTCAACCTTGCACAGGAGCACTGGCGGCGTCGCCACGGCGGCGAACGCCGGGTGTTCGACCGCGAGTGATGCACGCGCCGGCGCCTTCCGTCCTCCGCATCGCTACACGGCGGAGCCTGCTCGCGCGCCGGCAGGCCGGGCTCGTCGCCGACCTGCTGGGTGAAGCGCATCCGGGGCTGCGGACCGATCTGGTCTGCGTCAGCACGCGGGGCGACCGCCACGGCGGCCGGCTGGCCAAGGCGGGGGGCAAGGGGCTGTTCACCGCCGACATCGAGACGCTCTTGCGTCGGGGCGAGGCCGACGTCGCCGTACATTCCGCGAAGGATATGCCTGCCGTGATGGCGGAGGATCTCGTCATCGCGGCCGTGCCGGGGCGGGGCGATCCGTCCGACGCGCTGGTCTCGCGAGCGGGCGGCGGCGTGGAGGCGCTCCCTTCCGGCGCCGTCGTCGGGACGGGCAGCCCGCGCCGCCGCGCGGAGTTGCTTGCGGCGCGCCGCGACCTCAACGTCGTCGCGATCCGCGGGAACGTGGACACGCGCGTTCGCAAGGTGTCGGACGAGGACGCGGAGCTTGACGCCGTCGTCCTCGCGACGTCCGGTCTGGAGCGCAGCGGGCTGCTGGCCGAGCTGGGCGATCGGGCGACGCCGCTCGACGTGGAGTGGTTCGTCCCCGCCGCCGGACAGGCCGCACTTGTCGTACAGTGCCTCGCCGCCGACGAAGCGACGCGCCGGGTGTGCGGGCCCATCGATCATCCGGAAAGCTCGCAGGCCCTCCGGGCCGAGCGGGACGTAGTGCGGGACCTTGGCGCGGACTGTCACAGCTGCCTGGCCGTGCACGTGCGTCCCGCGGCCGACGGCTGGGACGCGCTCGCCATGGTCGCCCGCCCGGACGGAAGCGGCATGGTCCGACGTGCCGCGTCGGCGCCGACCGCCCGCGACGCGGCCGGGGCGATTCTCGATGCCCTGCGCGCCGCCGGGGCCGAATCGCTCCTGCGCGAGCGATGATCCTCCTGTGTCGTCGCGAGCAGGGCCCGTCAGCCCAGAAGCTTCGGAACCGTCCGGACCGCGAGCGCCGCCACCACCGCCAGCACGAGCAGGGCGAACCACCGGCGAAGCCCGCTTGCATGGAGCTTCTGACACAGCCACGCCCCGAGCTGGATACCCAGGGCGCTGCCCACCAGCAGCGCCATCGCCACCCACAGACTCACGCTGTCATCCAGCCCGTATTTGATCACGGCCGTCGTCGAGCTGAACACCATCACCCCGAGGCTTGTGCCGACGGCCTGGTGCGGGGTGAGTCCGACCACCAGCACGAGCAGCGGCATGAACAGGACCCCGCCGCCGATGCCCATGACGCCCGCCATGAGGCCGATCAGAAGCCCGACGGCGCCGATGCCCGGCGCCGACACGCCCGTCAGCTCCGCGCGCGGCAGGTTGATCCGCGGGGGCAGCGGCAGACGCTGCAGGAGTGACGGGCCCGTACGCTCGGCCGACGCGTTGAGACCGACCAGCGCCGCCGAGATCACAAGGACCACGATGAACAGGCCGTCCATGAACAGGTCGTAGTTCGCCGTCCCGAAGTGCGCCTGGAACGCGGCGTTCGCCATCGCGCCCAGCCACGCGCCACCCACCGCGGCGATGGTAAGGATGATCATGCACCGCGGCTCGAAGTTGCCGAGGCGGGCGTGCCGCGACGCCCCGCTGACGCCCGTGCCGATGGTGAAGCTCAGGCTGCTGCCGACGGCGAGGTTGTACGGCAGGCCGAAGGCGAGGTTGAGCATCGGCGTGATCATGAACCCGCCGCCGACGCCGAACAGGCCCGCCAGCACGCCCACCGCCAGACCGAACACGCTGAGCGACGCCAGCAGAAGCCACGGGCTGTCGAAGTGCGAGACGATCTGATCCAGGGGGATCACCGGTCGTCTCCGTCCGCCGAATCTCCGCACCCGGACGCCTGGCCATCGTCACGGCGCCGGCGAAGATGCTCGAAGACGAATTCAACGATCAGCCCCCACGCGGCCGGCAGGGCGATCAGCAGCACGATTTCCAGGGGTTTGGACATCCTTCCTCAGTCACTCGCATGGCACGTCTCATCGGCCCGTCCATTGGAGGCCCTTCGCCCTTGGCTCCGCTGTGCGCCAGGAAGGGCGCTTCGCCGCGTACCCGAGCGACCGCTTCCAGGGCAACGCGCCTTCGACGCGTCGGACTGCTCCTCGCGGCCGACGGGTTCGGTGACCCGGAGACGCTTACGATCCGGCCCGACAGACCCTAGCGACCCGCCTTCATGGACGCAACCCCGACCCGCACTGTCGCTCGAGTCGCGCCGACCCGCGCGGGAAGCGCCGTCGTCCACCGCCCCCGTCCTACAATGAGATATGATCGCGAACTGGATGAATGAGCTTCTGAGCATACCCGCCGAGTTCTGGGCGGTGCTGACCGACATGGCGCCGTACCTGTTGCTGGGGTTCCTGGTGGCGGGGGCGCTGTCGGTCCTGATTCGCCCGGAGACGATCGAGCGGCACCTCGGGCGCGGACGGACGGCGCCGGTGCTGAAGGCGTCGGCGTTCGGCGTGCCGCTCCCGCTGTGCTCGTGCGGGGTGATCCCCGTCTCGGCGTCGCTCCGGCGCCACGGCGCGAGCCGCGCGGCCGTGACGGCGTTCCTGATGTCCACGCCGCAGACGGGCGTTGACAGCATCCTGGTGACCCTCAGCCTGTTGGGCGGGGTGTTTGCCGTCTACCGGCCGATCGCGGCGCTGGTCGCGGGGTTCGTCGGCGGGATGCTGGTGAGCTTCTTCGGGGAGGGGGCGCGCGAGGCGGGCGCCGAGCCGTCGCCGGTCTGCACCGACGAATGCTGCGATCCGTACGCCCGCGAGCACAAAGGTCGCCTGCGGCGCGCCCTGGTCTACGGGTTCGACACGCTGCCTCGCGACATCGGCCCGTCGCTGCTGATCGGGCTTCTCGTCGCGGCGCTGATCTCCGTGCTCGTGCCCGAGAACTTCTTCGTCGAATACCTCGGCGGGCACTACTATCTGACCCTCGGCGCCCTGATGCTGCTTGGCCTGCCGGTCTACGTCTGCGCGACGGCGTCGATCCCGGTCGCGGCGATGCTCGTCCTCCAGGCGGGCGCGACGCCCGGCGCGGCGTTCGCATTCCTGGTGACCGGGCCCGCCACCAACGCCGCCACGATCGCCACGATGTGGAAGGTGCTCGGACGAAGAAGCACGCTCATCTACCTCGGTACGATCGCCGCCACGGCGTTCTTCGGCGGGATGCTGCTCGATCAGCTCATCACGGCCGACGCCATCCGCGCCGAGCACGCCCACGCGATGATGCCCGCGCTGGTGGGGCACGCCTCGGCCGTTGTTCTGCTGATTGTGCTGGCGGTGGCGGTCGTCCGCGGGATCCCGCGCAAGGAGGTGGAGGAGATGGTCGCCGACGCCGACGGCGCGCCGACGACGCGCCTGCGCGTCACGGGCATGACCTGCAGCCACTGTGCCGGGGCGGTCAGGCGGGCGCTGCTGGAGTGCGAGGGGGTGGACTCGGCGGAGGTCAACCTCGCGTCCGGGCTTGCGACGCTGCGGGGCGAACCCGAGGACTACAATGCCATGACGAGCGCCGTGGAGGAGCTCGGATACGGCGTGGAGTCGGTCGATGACGCCGACGAGGCCGCCTGAGCGCGGCGACAGCAGGAAAGGCGAGCGATGGTCTGGGTGTATGTTCTGATCGGAGCGGCTGTCGGGGCGATTGTCGGCGGACTGTTCGGCGGCGCTGTCCGCGAGGAGGAGCGGAAGGGCGCAGCGCGCCCTCTCGCCGGGGCGGTTTTCGGCGGGCTGGTCGGCGCCGCGCTGGTCTGGATGCTCACCCCGCGTCAGCCCGTCGACACGCAGGCCATGACGCCGGCGCAGTTCCAGGCGTCGGTTGTCGAGGGGGACCGGCCGGTCCTGGTGGACTTTTACGCGGACTGGTGCGCGCCGTGCCGGCAGCTCGAGCCGATCCTGCGCGACGTGGCCGAGGAGTACAGCGGGCGGGCGGACGTGGTGAAGATCGACGCCGACGCCTCCGAGGCGCTGCTTCGCACGCACGACGTCCGCTACCTGCCGACGACGATCCTGTACGCCGAAGGGGAGCCCGTCGGTCGCTGGGTGGGCGTTCAGGACATCAACGTGTATCGCGACGCACTGACCGAAACGCTGGAACGACTGTCAACCCGACCGACAACAACGACGGCAACCGCGCCGGACGAGCCCGGTTCAGACAAGGAAGGAAATGACGATGAGTGAACGCAGAGTCACGATGAAGGGCGACCCGATGCCGCTGACGGGCGATGCCCTCGAGGCCGGACAGGACGCGCCGGATTTCACCGCGCTGAATCCCGACCTCGAGGAGGTAACGATGGCGGACCTGGAGGGCAGGCCGCTGATCCTCGCCTCCGTCCCGTCGCTGGATACCTCGGTGTGCAGCCTCGAGACGAAGAAATTCAACGAGCGGGCGGCCGAGCTGGGCGACGATGTGCGGATGGTCACGATCAGCATGGACCTGCCGTTCGCCCAGGCCCGATGGACCGAGGCCGAGGACGTCGAGAACGTCCTGACGCTGTCGGACCACCGCAGCGCGTCGTTCGGGCGCGCGTACGGCGTGCTGATCGAGCCGCTGCGCCTGCTCGCGCGGGCGGTGTTCGTGGTCGACGCGGCCGGGAAGATCCGCCACGCCCAGATCGTGCCCGAGATGACCGACGAGCCGGATTACGACGCCGTCCTGGCCGCCGTTGCGGCGCTGTAGGGTGCCCAAGCAATGGCCACGCGACGCCGGGAAGTGTACAAATGTCTTGTCTGCGGGATGGTCGCCGAGGTACTCGACGGCGGCGCCGGCGAGCTGGTCTGCTGCGGCCAGCCGATGCGGCGTCTGGAGACGCCCGACGCCGAACGACTGGCGCCGACGCACCGGCCGGTCGTCGAGCCGACGGACGAAGGCACGAGGGTCGTCGTCGGCTCGTCGGCCCACCCGATGACCGAGGCGCACCGGATCCAGTGGATCGAGGCGGCGTGCGGCGAGCGGACCGAATGCGTCTTCCTGGACCCCGGCGATCCGCCCGAGGCGGAATTCACGCTGTCCGGCGAGCAGATCGTCGTCCGGGCGATGTGCAACAAGCACGGATTGTGGACGACCTCCGCGGCCGCTGACGGCCGGGGAGACAATGACGACAGCGATGCAACCAAAGATCAGGCCGGCCTGAGATGACCGGCCGCAAAGGAGAGTGACGATGCTCAGTGACAAGATGCAGAAAGCCCTGAACGACCAGATCAATGCCGAAATGTTCTCCTCTTACCTGTATCTGTCGATGGCGGCCTACTTCGCCGAGCAGAACCTCGACGGGTTCGCCCAGTGGATGCACGTGCAGGCGGGCGAGGAGAACGCCCACGCGATGAAGATCTTCCGCTTCATCGAGCAGCGCCGCGGGCGGGTCGAGCTCCAGACCATTGACGAGCCCCAGAAGAAGTGGGACTCCCCGCTGGCCGCCTTCGAGGCCGCGTTCGAGCACGAGCAGAAGATCACCGGGATGATCAACGACCTGCTCGCCACCGCCTGCGAGGAGAAGGACAACGCCTCGTGCAACATGCTGCAGTGGTTCGTCGACGAGCAGGTCGAGGAGGAGGCGTCCGCCGACGACATCGTCCAGAAGCTCAAGATGATCGGCGACAAGCCGCAGGGACTCATGATGCTCAACCAGGTGCTCGGACAGCGCCGGCCTGGAGGAGGAGAGTAGATGGCGACGGAGTTCAACGCGGAAGAAGTCTTCGAGATGGCCGAGCAGATCGAGCGGATCGGCGCGGCCTACTACGCGCGGGCCGCCGAGCAGTCCGACGCCGGCGAGACGCGCAGGCTGCTGCAGTCGCTGGCGGACTGGGAGAAGCGGCACAAGGAGATCTTCGCCGAGATGCGCGCGGACCTGACCGACGGCGCGAAGCCCGCGGCCGTCGATCCGTACAGCGAGGAGGCGATGTACATCCGCGCTCTGGTCGACGGGAAGGTCTTCGACGTGCACGCCGATCCGTCGGAGACGCTCACCGGCGACGAGGACCTCGACGAGGTGTTCGCCACCGCGCTGGAGATGGAGAAGAACTCGATCCTGTTCTACTCCGGCATCCGGGAGATCGTCCCGGCGGCGCGGGGGAGGGACAAGGTCGACGACATCCTCCGCGAGGAGATGCGCCACGTCCGCCTGCTGACGAAGGAGCGCGACAAGGCGAACGCGGACGCGAGCGGCGGGTGAGATCGCGTAGAATACCGTTGAGACGTCGAAGCGCGGCGGCCCGGCCGCTCCGGAAGCCGAAAGGAGCACGGGTCGCCGCGTCGTCGTGACGACGCGCGACGCGCATACAGACCAGAAGCGAGGTGAGCGATGAAGGAAGCCTTCAAGGCCGGACAGGTCAGCGAGCACGTGCACTGGGTCGGGGCGATCGACTGGACGCTCCGGGAGCTTCACGGGTACGGAACGCCCCGCGGCTCGACGTACAACGCGTTCCTGATCCGCGCGGACCGGACGACGCTCGTCGACACGGTCAAGGCGCCGTACCGCGATGAGCTGATCGCGAGAATCTCCTCGGTGATCGATCCGAAGGAGATCGATTTCATCGTCTCGAATCACAGCGAGATGGACCACACCGGCTGTCTGCCGGAGATGATCGAGCTGTGCGAGCCGGAGCGGGTGATCGCCTCGAAGCGCGGCGCCGACGCCTTGGCCGAGCACTTCGGTATCGCCGTCGAGAGCGTCTCCGACGGCGATGCCGTGGACGTCGGCGGCGTGACGCTGACGTTCGTGCAGACGGCGATGCTCCACTGGCCGGACTCGATGATCGCCTACCTCGACGCCGACAAGGTGCTCTTCAGCCAGGACGGATTCGGCATGCACCTCGCGTCGTTCGAGCGGTACGCCGACGAGCTCGACGATTCGGTCGTCGAATACGAGGCCGCCAAGTACTACGCGAACATCCTCCTGCCCTACTCCAAGCAGGTGCTGAAGGTGCTCGGCCGCTACCGGGAGCTGAACCTCGACGTCGAGCAGGTCCTTCCCGACCACGGCCCATTCTGGCGGGGCGAGGGCATCGACAAGATCATCGGCTGGTACGCCCGGTGGGCCGAGCAGAAGCCCGCGCGCAAGGCGGTGATCGTCTACGACACGATGTGGAAGAGCACCGACACCATGGCGCGTGCGATCGGCGAAGGGCTCGCCTCGACCGGGGCGAAGGCGGCGATCCTCCCGCTGCACGCCAGCCATCGCAGCGACCTGGCGACCGAGGTGCTCGACGCGGGGGCGCTGATCGTCGGCTCGCCCACGATCAACAACAACGTGTTTCCCACGCTCGGCGACGCGATGGTCTACCTGAAGGGACTTCGCCCGCAGAACATGATCGGCGCGGCCTTCGGCAGCTTCGGGTGGGGCGGGGAGTCGACGCGCCATCTCGTCTCGATGCTCGAGGAGATGAAGGTGGAGGTCGTCGCCGAACCGCTGAAGGTCAAGTACGTTCCGACCGGCGAGGACCTGGCCGCCTGCTACGAGCTCGGGCGACGCATCGCCGAGCGGCTGCAGACGATGACCGACGGGAGCGACTGATCGGATCGCACGAGGGCGGCGCGGCGGGGCGATGCTTCCCTTGGGAAGCATGTTCATTCCGATGTGCATGATCGCGCCGTGGCCGTCGTCGACTCGTGGTTCGGACGCGGATGCGCCCTGTGGATCTCGCCGCTGCCGACGGGGACACGTCAGCCCAGCTCGTTCTCGTCGATCCGCGCGAGCGCTAGCTGCATCGGACTCATAGCGGAAATAGGATAAATTAATCGGGATTGAGATGAT
>CAZADC010000023.1:0-18354 GCA_964483755.1 uncultured Planctomycetaceae bacterium
AGCAGCAGGCTCCTCTTCCTCAGCCGCGGCGGGCTCCTCTTCCGCCGCAGCAGGCTCCTCCTCCTCGACCGCGGCAGGGCCTGCATCCGTCTGTTCGTCGACTGCCTGCTGTTGCTGGTCCTGCTCCTGCTGCTCCTGCTGTTGCTGCTCCTCACTGGTGCAGCCGATCAGCGACATCGCGCCGAAGATCAGTCCCACGGTCACCAACAGGCACATTTGCTTCTTCATGGTTGCTTCCTTTCCAGATGAAGACGACCTTCCGAGGTGGGTCCTGACGGATCGTCCCGGCCGTGTAACTCCCTGTATCGCCGGTGAACGACCGGACAAGATCCGGCCACGCCCCCAAGGACGTGGCAGTGGATGAGGCAATGCTGATGCACGACCATTGCGGTCATCCGGAGCGTCCCGGATGCCTGGCGGCCGGCGAGCGCCACCGGCCCTTCCGACAAGTCTAGGCCGATTCACGGCAACCGCAAGCACTCATCCGATCCGGCTGCGCCAGCCGACCGGCCGGACGTTACCGCCCGGCTGCCCGGCGGAAGCTTCGTCGGCGTCGAGTGCAAACCCAATCCAGGCCGGCAGTCGGCCCGGAAGCGCATCGAGGCCGAGGTCGGCGGGCGGGACAGCGTTCATGCCCGCCCCCAGGCACCCAATGACGGTCTGGCTTGCCTCTGGCAGGCCCCCTCTGGCGGCGTCGCGACAGCGGGACAGGAATTCCGCCCGGAGCGGGCAGGCTCCGGCGTCGTCCGGTCAGTTCATCGCATGCGCTGCTGCGTTTGTACGGCCCGCTCCAGCACGCTGATGAACCGCTTGTCGGGTTCGTCATCGGCGCGTTCGGCCTTCAGGGCCTCCTCCAGCGCCGGAAGGATCCGCTCGTCCTTCAGGTTCGTCAGCGCGCCGGCTGCGTTGATCTGCAGGTGCGGATCGCCCAACAGCACCAGCAAGGCGGAGACCAGTTCTTGAGCTTCCTTGCCCGGTTTCATTCGGGACAGGTACTGCGCCGCGGTGGCCCGGGATGCGTGGGGGGCTTCGTTGTCCCTCAGAACGGCCATGAGCGTCGAGACGGCCTTGGGGTCGTCCATCCCGCCCAATGCCTGGACGGCCGGGCGATGAAGCTGCCGGTCGTCGCCGAAGGCGGCCTTTCTCAGTGCGCCGATGGCGTCGGTTCCCAGACGCGACAACGCGTCCACCGCGAGGTATCGCAGCGAGCGGGACCCGGCCGCAGACGCCGCCAGGAGGTCCGGGATCAGCGGCAGGTGCTCGGGGGCGTGTACCGCATCGAGGGCGGCCTTGCGCACCAGCCAGTCGTCGGCGGCGAGCAGCGTTCGGATCTCCTCCGGCGTGAGGGGTCCGTCGGCCGTCCGCAGGCGCCGCGCTGCGAAGAATCGTGCCCGCGGTTCGGCGTCTGCGCGGGCGGCGAGGGCGACGAGCTCCTCCTTCGGCATGTTTTCGAGGCCGTCGGGCGGGCCTTGCCGGAGGAACTCCGCCTCGCTGCGCGCGGCGCGCATGGGGACCCCGCCGTCCTCGGCCGGCGCGTTGGCCATGACCACGTCGCCCTGGGCGAAGCACTGCACGGTGCGGTCCCAGTATTTCGCCAGCGGAGTGTCGGCCGTCAGGCACTTGAACGCCTCCGGCCAGGTCGCCAGCACGACCGGCGGCGTCACGCCGGAGCCGGCGATGTTGCCCATGTTCATCTGGTCGTACGGGCCGGTCGCGGTGTAGCACAGCAGGTACGAATGTTCGGGAATCAGCAGGATATCCGGGTGATTGCGATAGATCGCCTGCCATTGCTCGGCGCTCATCAGCACGTGGTAGCGTTTGAACCGCCCGTCGGCCGTCTTCGGCCACCACGCCTTCTCGTCTTCGGTGCGGGGCATGCGATGGTTGCTGTTCGTGTCGATGTAGAACAGCTTGCAGCCCCAGCGCTCCTTGGCGTAGGCGATCTCACGGCTGAGGGTTTCGACCGGCGTTTCGTCTTGCGGGAAGCGATGTACCCAGACCAGTTCGCCGTTCTCGCGCCGCACGGGCACGAGAACGGTGGGGCGGATGCACAAGCCGGGCGTGAAGCCCGCCTCGCGGATGATCCGGAAGTACTCGTCCGCGACGGCGTCCATCTCCGGGCACATGTACTCGATCATCTCGGGCGAGCCGACGTACTTGATGCGCGGAACCATGCTGCCCTCGACGTTCCAGATGACCATGCCCTGGGCGTCGACGCTCTTCATGCTCTCCACCAGACGCCGGGCGGAGTTCAGCACACGCTCGCGGAACGGCTCGTCCGGCGTGACGGGCTCGGGTTTGGTCGGCTTCTCGTCCAGAGGCGGCGTGTGCGGCAGCCAATCGCCGATGAACGTCCGCAGGATCGGGCGGCGGTCCGGCCAGTCCAGAAGCATGGGGTGGGCGTCGGCATAGGCTGCGCAGACGTCCGCCGCCGGCGCCACCGGATCGTCCGCCGATCCGGCACGAAGCGAAACGGTGTAGGAGTCGCTCGTGCCCGGCGCGATGGGCCGGCTGGTGTAGCGGTCATGCCAGACCAGGCGGTCCCCGCCCGCGCTGACGATCAGCGACCAGTTGTCGGTGGGGAAGTCGTCGCCCGCCTTCTCGCGGGCGGCCTGCTGGTCGGCAAGCTCCTGGGCGACCGGGTCGCCGTGTCTGCCCTTCGGCCCGGCGGCGCGCCTGCGCGGAGCATTCCAGCGGATCTCCAGCGGGCGCTTTGCCTCCGGGGAGCATGCGACCAGCGAACGGCGGCCCACCTCCAGCGGCAGGACCAGCGGGCCTGTAAGCGAGTTGATGCGCCGAGGGCGGATGGTCTGACCGAAGAAGGTCGCCTCGGATACCCTCGCCGGACGGACGCCCGGCGGGAGAGCCAGCGAGAACGCCTCGGCGTCGGCAGCCCACAGCACCTGCTCCGTGTCGTTGCGGATGGTGATCGTCAGGTCCAGCCGGTCCGGCTTGACGACATACTGCCACTGCGCCCGGCCCCACGGGAAGGTCTGCACGGCTGTCTTTGATGCCGCGTCGAAACGGGTCTCCGCGGGCTTTGTCTCGCCGGAACTGGACGGCCCGGAGTAGCCGAACAGGTTGCGCTTCTCGCCCGGCGGGCGGAAGCGGACGCGCGGCGCGTCTCCGGCGGCCGGGCCTTCGTACAGCGTCCAGCCGTCAAGGGTCACCGTCATGCGTCCGTCGGGTGTGAACCGAGCCTCCAGCCCGGCCGGCGCGTCGGTGGCTTCGAGTGGGAGGCAAAGACTCAGCAGTGTCAGAACCGCCGCCGGTCCGGCAGTACGGGGAAACGCTCTTGTCATCGGTGTACCTTTCAAGGGCTTCATCTCGGACATGCTCAACCGCCTGCGTCTCAGCCGGGATTGTAGGGGAGTGCGGCGGAGGGACAAGGCGTTCACCTCTTCGGCCCGCACCTCTCTTCACCGTTCGATCTGGGTTTCGAACGGAGCGGCCGGAAGGCCCGCCCTGTTCCACAGCCGGTACGTCGGCACGTCCACGTAGTCGTAGCGGAGCATTCTGGGCTCCTTGACCTGTGGCGAGGAGACCAGCACGTCGTCACCGTCGAGCTTCGCGTCGGCCCAGACCCACCTGCCGTCGGGCCCGGCCAGGGCGAATCCCTCGAGCTCGCCGCCTTTGACAACGAGCCCGTCGCCCACGTGGTCGTACCGGACGCGGACCGTGTCGCCTTCCAGCGTCGCGGATTTCAGCACCGGCCCGGAATACTCCACGTCCTTGCCGTAGATTCTCGCCTCCGCGATCAGTGCCAGGCGCTTGCCGACGTCCTGCTTGTTCCTGGGGTGGATGTTGTGCGGATCGCCGAGGTCGGTGATCACCGCCGTGTCGGCGTTGCGGACGGACTTGCCCACGTCCCAGTGCACCGCGCGGATGTCGGCCGCGCCGGTGGCGGCGGGATTCTTCGTGGGCCCGCCTCCCAATACCGGCAGCTGGACGATCAGGAACCACGCGTCGGGAGACTCAAATCGCTTGCGCCAGTCGGCGATCATTCCCGCCAGCACCTGTCGATGCACCCGGTTCCCGCCGGGACACGGAGTTTCGCCTTGGTACCACAGCATGCCCTTGACGGAGAACGGCGTCAGGGGCGCGATCATGCCGTTGTACAGCACCGTTGCCAGTTGGAAGTTGTCGTCGAGCCGGCGGGGATAGGGCGTCAGCTTGCGGGCCGGCGTCGAATCCCGCAGCCATCGCTCGCCGCCCAGCGGGATCGCCGCCTCCGACTCGTCGCCCGCCAGGCTCAGTGTTGACTTGGCCGACGGGCCCTGGTACTTCCTGCCGCGCTGGGCCGGCAACCGAACGGCGATGACGTTCCGCCCGGCCTTGACCAGCGAGCCGGGCACCCGCGACGTGCGGTTGATCCAGCCCTGACCGAACGCACCCACCTTCATTCCGTTGAAGTACGTGGTATCGGGCTCCCAGATACCCGTGACGTAGAGGCGCAGGTCCTTGCCCGCCCAGTCCGCCGGGACGTCCACGTCCTTGCGGAACCAGCGGATCCCGTGGAACTCCGGCACGTCGGCCTTGCCGCCGTCTTCCGGAACCGTGACCTTGCGCCACGCGCGGGTGTCGACGTCAGGCTCCTGCCAACCCTCGCGGGTGCCGGGATCGTTGTCCTTCCACCACTGGCGCACCACGCTCTCATAGTACTCGTCGCCGACGTTGCCTTCCTTCTTCAGCTCCCGCAGCTTGTCCACGGCTGCCAGCTCGCCTTTCAGCGCCGGGATCTCTTCGAGCATCTTCGGCGCGCACCAGGCGGTGATCGTCGAGCCTCCCACGGCCGCACGAATCAGCCCGATCGGCACGTCGACGGCCGCCTGAAGGTCGCGGCCGAAGAAGTACCCTACGGCCGAGAAGCCGCCCACGGTTTCCGGCGAGCAGACCTGCCACCTGGCGGCGACAGTTTCCTGCGGCTCGGTGTGCATCACCCGAGGTCGGCCGGGGCGCAGTCCCGCCCACGGCACGCTGAACAGGCGGATCCTCGGGTGCGTCGCAGCGGCGATCTCTTCCTTGGCGTTCATGGATCCGCTCACCGACATCTGCATGTTCGACTGACCGGCGCAGATGTACACGTCGCCGACGAGCACGTCCTTGACCTCGACGGCTTTCGGGCCGGTGACGGTCATCGTGTACGGCCCGCCCGCCGACAGCGGATCCAGCTTGACCATCCACTTGCCGTCGTCACCGGCAACGCCCGTTGCCGAAGTCTCCGCGAGGGTCACCTCCACCTGCTCGCCGGGCTCGGTCCAGCCCCAGACTGAGGTTTCCACGTCGCGCTGGAGAACCATGTGATCCGTGAAGAGCGGGTGCAGGAAGGGCTTCTCGTCGGTTCTGTCCGCCCCGAATAAGGGGCACGCGGCCAGGAACATCGAAGCCGCCAATGCCCCCGCCGCGGCATACCTGATGGTCGAATTCCGCTTCATAGCGTACTGCTCCTCTGCAAGTTTTCGCGCAGCGATTCCCGCCGCCGGCCGGCGTCGGACCTGTCGCGATTCTATCGCGGATCGGACGCCTGGCAAACGCTCTGTCGGACGGGGGCAGTCCCCCGGGCTCCTCCGTCGGAGGCAGGTGTTCCCGGGACGGCCGGCGGCGCCGGTGTGGTCGGGGTGCGGCGGAGCGGCTCGGCGGTCGCCCGGCCGTGAATGCGCGCGGGTGCCACGGTCTGCCGCGACGGCTGTCTGTCGCGGTTGGCCGTGCCCTGACGTCCCGGGGGCTTGACGCGAACGGCGTCTCCGGTCATCCTGTCGAACCATGGGGATCGACCCGCCGCACCGCAAGCGATGCAAACGATGGGACATCCCGTGGGATGCCCACTGTCTGACATTCTCCTGCTTTCGCCGGCGGGCGTTCCTCGGCCGCGACCGCGCCCGGACCTGGTTTCTGGAGTCGCTCGACAGGGCCCGCGCGTCCGCCGGCTTCGCCTTGTGGGCCTTCGTCCTGATGCCCGAGCACGTGCATCTGCTTGTCTTGCCGCATGAGGGCGCCCGGATCAGCGCCATCCTGTCGGCCGTCAAGCAGCCCGTGGCGCGGCGAGCGGTGGCCTTCCTGAAGGCGTGCAATCCGGACGGCCTTGCCGCCATGTTCGACGCACCGCCGAACGGGCGGCGCACGCACCGGTTCTGGCAGCCCGGCGGAGGGTACGATCGCAACATGCGGACCGCGCGTGATATCCACGAGAAACTGCGGTACATCCATCTCAACCCCGTTCGGCGCGGCCTGGTGAAGCACCCCGAGGACTGGCCGTGGTCGAGCGCGCGTGCTTGGGCGACGGGGTTGGACGTGCCGATACCGATCGACAGGGAGTCGATGCCGGTGTTGGAACGTAGTCGGCCGTGGGAGTTCTGACGTGAAACGCTTGCCGACGCCGCGTGGCGCTGTCGGGGCCGGACACGGCCAACTGCGACAGACAGCCGTCGCGGCAGGCCGTGGCACCCATGGGACAGCCCTGCCAGCAATGCCACCAGCCCAAACAAGTCAACATATGTGCCTACGTTAGCGCCAAGTCGGACGAGAAGAAGAATCCGAATGTCAAACCTGACAAGAAGCCCTGAGTTGGGAGGTCGCCCATGAACTGTTCGGTTGCAGTTTTCGCATGCTCAACACTGGTTATCCTGTTTACATTTTGTGCATTAGGCTGCAATGGGCAGCACGGCGCGACCGAATTCCCTGATTCGGTATCTTTGCAGGATATTGACAAACTTGGCCCTGACTCAACATTGGACGATGTGAGTCAGTTGCTGAAACATACGCCTCTCATGGAGTTTCCTTGGTTTGAGTATCCGGCCAAGGAAGGCGGAATCTTCGTGTTCTCATTCATTGCGACGAATGAAATGAGACCCGAGTCCCAAGCGTCATCTCAGAGCGTACCCCTTGTGGCTGTGATCAAAAGCCCATCGCACGAGGGCTTTATGCGGGGTGAGGGGATATATGTCTATCCAAAAAATATGGTTGGAACGCGATTCACCGGGTTCCCCTTGCCGACGACAAAAGGAGGAGAATGATTACGAGTCCTTCTCTGCAAAAGTCATTCTATTCCTTAAAGGTGGTCTGACGCGCCTTTGGCCTCATCGCCATGTCCTGGATACCCAGCAGGCCCCACGCGAACGCCAGCACGAGCCCATCCTCAGGTCGTGGTTTACCGTCAACGCCTCTCGACGCGGTGGACCGACGATGTAGCGGTCCACCACACCAGGTGAGTCTACGGCCGATCATGCCATTCTTGACCAAGTCTGCCACGTCCCTGCGAGGCCCCAGGAGGCCGGGACATTCCTGGCTTCGCGAGACCGCTCCTTGGAAAAGCCTCCGAGGGCGAAGCCGAGCGCCGTACGGGCGTTGTTAGGAGCGCATGTCGCCTCCAGCCCGAGCCGGCTTATTCCGCGGCCGTCTTCTATCTCTATACTGAATCCATGGTTACGCTCCGCGGTAGTCGCGGCCGGCAGCGCCGGAGCCCCGCAAGGGGCGACCGTGACGTCGGAACCGTGGGACAGGCACGGCCAACCGCGACAGACAGCGTCGCGGCAGGCCGTGGCACCCTTCAGCGGGGCTCTTTCGGCAATGCCACCGGCCCACCTCATTGCCTCCTCAATACGTCGAAGGCCGGCTCGACGTCGCGGTCGGCTTCCAGTGTGCGGATGACGACGTCGGCGTCGAGCTCTCTCGGCGTCGTGTTCTCCCGCAGGCTCAGCGCAGCGGCCACGCCGGCCGCCTCGCCCGTGCTCATGCAGGTCTGCTGGATGCGCAGGCTGGACTCGGCGACGTGCTCGGCGGAGATGCAGCGACCGGCCATGAGCAGGTTATCGACGTCCGCGGCGACGATGCATCCGTAGCGGATGTCGAAGTACTCTCCGGCGTCCAGCTTCGCGCGCCGTCGGCGATACTCGTCGGAGGTCCGGTCGACGGCCGGGGCGCTGTAGCTGTCCGCCGGCCAGATGTCGATGCTCCAGGACGAACGGGCGATCGAGTCGGCGTACTTGCCGAAGGTCAGGGCGTCGTCGGCCGTGACGGTCGCCAGCCCGTGCAGCCGGCGGGAGGACCGCAGCCCGATCTGGGCGGCCGTGTCCAGCAGGTAGGCCCGTTCGAGACCCGGCACGTAGCGGCAGAGGAAATCCGCCGCCTGCCGCGCCTGCTCGCGCCCTTCCCGCTCGGCCCGGGTGAATTCGAACGGATCGAGGGGGTCCACCTTGAGCACGCGGCTGATGACCGACAGCAGCTCGTGTCGCCGCTCGGGCAGCAGCCAGTTCCACCCCCGGACGTAGTTGAGCAGGCGGTTCTGCTCGGTCACGACGGGCGCGGTGTATTCGCCCCCGTCACGGCCGCCTTCAGCTCCGCCGCCAGCTTCCGCATGGTCTGCTCGTCGGGTCGTTGCAGATTGTCGGGGAGCCCGCCGAGGCGCAGGACCTTGGTCAGCGCCATCGCCCAGGGATGCTCGCCGTCGCCCTGGTCCCATCCCACGCCGCTCTGGGCGGCGACGATGCCGTCTCCGGTGGCGTCGATCACGCGCCCGGCCAGGATCGCGCGGCGTCCGGCGCGGGTCTCGGCGATGACGCCTTTCGCCGCGCCGTCCTCGATGATGCCGGTGCAGCCGTATACGTGGTGCAGCATCGCCACGCCGGCCTGTTCCAGCAGGCCGTCCCAGACGAACTTGACCTGTTCGGGGTCTACGCAGCTTCGAAACGGAGTCCCGTCGCCCCCGACGAGATCGCGCATGGCGTCGCAGCGGCGGAGCCGTCGTGCGTACTCGTGCCATATCCCCTGGAAATCCACGCCGTTGGTGCTGAGCACCACGCAGACCAGCTGCGAAACCGCCGCGCCGCCGAGATGCCCTTCCTTCTCGATGAGCAGCGTGTCCGCGCCGTGCCGCGCCGCCGCCACGGCGGCTGCACAGCCCGCCGGACCGCCGCCGCAGACGACCACGTCGTATCGCCCGAGCACCGGCACCGTGCGCGCGGGTTCCTGAATCGTCTCCGTCATCTCACACCTCTGTTGAAATCTCGTCTGTCCCGTATCGGACTGCGGGGATTTCGCACGGCGTCCCCGGGGCGTTCGCCTATGGGCCGGCCAGGTCGGACAAGGGAGCCCGCGAGACCGCGATCCTCTCCTTGCCGACTGAGTGGATGACCCAAAGCTGTTCGTCGAAGACCACCGCGTCGGGGTACTGGTATCCGGCCCCCCGGCCGCCGACCTCGCCCTGGGGGACGTTCCAGTCGTGCGGACCGTGGCGCAGGGCGAAGGCGCGCGTGAACCGTTTGCCGTCGGGGCTGACGGCGACCGTGAGCGGGTCGCGCGTGTAGTGGGTCACCGCATCCCCGTTGTCAAAGGCGGGGGCGCACTGGTTGCCGATCAGCAGCACCGCTCCACCCGCCAGCGTGAGGGTGGTCGACAGGCTCGGACTGTCCGGGATGTCGGTCGGCTCGCCCGGCCGCCACAGGCCGGTCTCTTCGTCGAGCAGGCTGCGGTACATGCGATGACTGTAGACCGTGTCGCGCGCCAGCAGGACCGCCCGCCCGTCGGCGTCGGCATAGGTCGTCGGTTCGCACAGACGGTGTCCGTCGAACGCGACGGGGAAGGAGAAGCGTCCCTCGAAATCCCAGTTGGGCAGGAATCCCGGCGTGGACAGCATCTCGGCGATCGCCCTGGCCGCCTTCGGCCGGCGTTCGCACCGGCAGGCCAGCTCCTCCGGGACGTTGTCGAACAGCGGAAACACCGGGCCGAGCGTGCCGTCATCCTGCACGCACCGCGCCACTGGCGAGCAACCGCTCCTCGCTCGCGAGGGGTGCTCCGCATCACGCCGCGGGACGGGCGGGAGCGTATTGTCGAAGTCGGTGAAGCCGATGTTGGCGTGCAGGGCGGCGACCGCATACAGCTTCCCCTGGTGGACCAGCCACCTGAGGGCCGTGTGGGCAAGCCCCCTGTCGTGCCAGTCCCTGACCGGCCCGGGGGGCGGGAAGAGCTCCGTCGGATCGGACCATGTGTCGCCGTCCGGGCTGGACGCATGGAGCACCCGCTGTCCGGGTCCGTCCTCGCCATGGGGGTGGTTGCTCCACATGGCGTGGAATCGCCGCCCGGCCGACCTCGCCCGCTGATCGGCAGGATGGACGGCGATCTTCGGATGATGGTTGTAGGCGCCCTCCTCGCGCGACGGACTGAAGATCGTGTGGTGCTCGACGTCCGGGAGGATCGGGAATCCCCGCGCCTCGATCCCCTCCCGCGGGACCGGTCCGTCCCACATCTCGACGATCTCCCGGGCGCCGCCGCTGCTGCTTCTCGCTGTCGCAGTCATTGTGGTGCTCCCGGGCGGTCGTCGCCGGTGCTGGTCACGTGCGACGGAACGGGTCAATACCGACGGTTCGCCGTCAGCCGAGGGGCCGTCAACCACCGGGCTCGTCGCGCATCCTGTCAAGCGGCGGCCTGTCCGGAGGCAGTTTCCGAAGTCCGCCCGGCCAAGTCTCTGATAATACAGGTCGTGCGGGCACTCGTGTCAATGCGCGTTTCTGTCAGTCCGGCGAGGGGTCCTGCCTGTCCGATGGGGATGGTTGCGCAGCTCACGACACGGTCCGAATTCGCCGCTTCCTTGGTAACGGCCGGAGGGCACTGGCCGACATCCGTCCCGTCGACGAGCATGCCGAGTGCGCGGAGGCATACGGGCATTCCCAAAGGACGGCAAAGCGGCCCCCCGGTCGGCGAGGCCCTTTCTTGCCGCAGGGCGCTTACGCCCGGTCGCCGGGGCAAAGGAGACGGTGGACGGGACAGCGTCGGCCCGTCGCGGGGGAGGCATGGGGCGCATCGCGGGTCACCGGGCATGCGCGCTGTCGGGCAGACGTCCAAGTGCGGCGGACAATCGGCTGGACTTCGGGCGCGTCGGCGCGGAAGATCGAGGCGTGACTTCCGCCGACACAAGCGATCGCGAGACGTCGCGCGAGACCGCTCCCCGTTCGCAGGCCCGCCGGGGGCTTCGGATGCTGGTGGCGATTCCGGCGCTGAACGAGGAGGCGACCATCGCCGATGTCGTGACGCGCGTGCCGCGCTCGGCGCCGGGTGTAGACGCAGTGGACGTGCTCGTGGTCAACGACGGCTCGACGGACCGGACGGTCCGCTGCGCCGTCGAGGCCGGGGCGGACGTCGTCAGTCACCCCCAGCCGCGGGGGGTCGGAGCGGCGTTCCACACGGCGCTGAACTACGCCATGGCGCGTCCGGTCGACCTGCTGGTGACCATCGACGGCGACGGGCAGTTCGACCCCGGCGACATCCCGAAGCTCATCCGGCCGGTTGTCGAGGACCAGGCGGACTTCGCCACGGCGTCGCGATTCGCGGACGCCTCGCTGACCCCCTCGATGCCGTGGGTCAAGCGGTGGGGCAACCGGATGATGAGCCGCCTGATCTCGCGGATCGCCCACCAGCGGTTCCACGACGTGAGCTGCGGGATGCGCTGCTACAACCGCTCGGCCGCCATGCACCTGAACCTGCTGGGCACCTTCACCTACACCCAGGAGGTGTTTCTGAACCTGGCGTTCAAGGGGCTGCGGATCGCCGAGGTGCCCATCGCCGTCCGCGGCGTGCGCGAGCACGGTCGCAGCCGGGTCGCCGGAAGCATCCTGCGGTACGCCATGAAGACCAGCTCGATCATCTTCCGCTGCTATCGCGACTATCGTCCGATGCGGTTCTTCGGGCGGCTGGCGCTGGCGCTGATGATCCCCGGCGTCGTCCTGGGCGTCTGGTTCCTGGTGAACTACATCGCCACGGGCAAGTTCGCCGGCGAGAAGTGGGCCGCGTTCACCGGCGCGGCGCTGTTCGTGTTCGGGCTGATCCTGCTGCTGATGGGCGTCGCGGGCGACATGCTCAACCGCCACCGCATCTACCTCGAGGAGCTGCTCTACGACGTCCGCACCCAGCGCCGCACCCGTCCGTCCGACGACTGGGACAACGGCGGCGCGTGAGCCCGGTTGCGGGGTCAGTCGAGGACGTAGAGCAGCACCATCACCATGCCGATCATCGCGTGGGCTACGACCGAGAAGACCCCCAGCGCCAGGGCGGCGATCGCCAGCCCGTACCCGCTGGTGCGGCGGTCGGGGTCGCGACGCCCCGCTGAGATGGCCTTGGACGCAACCCCGATGCAGCCGATCGCCAGCAGCAGCCCGAGGAAGGGGACGAGCGATCCGATGCCGAAGATCAACGCGTCGACCGAGCCGAGCAGGCGCCCCTGGTGGTAGCTGTGGACCGACGGATCGTGCAGCCCGAACACCAGCCGGACCGCGCGGGAGTCGGCCGACGCGGCGGGCGATTCGCCCACAGCCTTCCGCAACTCCTTCACGCCCGCCGCCGGACGCCAGTCTGCCATCCCCTCGCACCACACCGGTGTTTCGCCCGTGACCCGACCTTCGCGGACGTACTGCTCCAGCGTGGCGCGGTCGAGCGGCCCGTACTGCCGGCCTGCGACGAAGCAGTACCACGCGCTGGAGCTTTCGCTCTTCTGCACGTTTTGCCCCTTACGGCGTCGTCATCCCGTCCCGTCGTATCCGTAGTAGTCCATGAGCTCGCGGCAGTGGTCGAGGACGTCCTGCCGCTCTTGTTCGCTCCAGCGGTCCCAGTCGGGACAGCCGTCGCGACGACTGGCATTCACGCGGTCGGTGCGAGACCGCTCGGCGAGCCCGCTCTGTCGCGGCAGGGCGATCCACTCGGCGAGATCGCACAGCGACTCGCCCGCGCCGGCGAACAGGTCCTCGAACCGCAGGCGGAGGTACCGCTCGCCGAACAGCGATTCGCCGCGGTTCAGTTCGGAGTTGATCGCCGTCCAGTACCACGCCAGCTTTTCGTACGGCGACATGTCCTTCCACCGGCGCGATGCGCCGCGGTCGAGCAGCTCAGGCTTGAGCAGCCAGTAGGGCATGTAGCGCACCGCAAGCCCCTTGCGCCCGCGGAAGACGCCGAAGTTGATCCACGAGCGGATGAAGGTGCGCGGGTCCCGGACGACGTGGACGATCCGCGGCGAATCGAACAGCTCATCAAAGGCGTCGAGGAACCCGTGGAGGAAGTTGTTCGCCTCGATGTAGACGGGGGTGTCGATCCTGGCAAAGAGCTTCCGCCGGCGCCTGGCGAAGGCCTCGATGAGCTTCTCGCGGTTGATCTGCCCGCACAGGTAGCGGTTCGAGACCAGGCGCAGACGCCGGGAGGGTCTGGGCTCGTGCAGGGCGGTGACGTCGCCGTAGCAGTCCTGGAAGTACTGCGCAAGGGCCATGGTCCCCGTTCGCCCGGTGGACAGGACGATGACAACCTTGTCGAATTTCCCTGAGAAGACGGCCATTGTGCAGGAGATCTGATTCCGCCGGGCAAGCGAGCCGGGCCCGGCGCCCGACGCGCCGCAGCCACTCGCCGTGGAGTATACCACCCGAGCGGACGGTGACAAGCTTCGTTCGGGCACGGTAATCGCGACCGGACCGGGGCGGTGACCGGCGGCTTCGATAACGGGATTTTCTGCAGTTCGGGTAAAGGCGTTTCCGAATACAATACCATCTCAGATGGTGCACAACGCGCGTGGGACTCCCTGCGGAGGTGTGGCATGTCGCCTGAAGATTCCGACGCCGAACGAGCCGAGTTCGTTCCCGCGGTCTTCGCCCGCTCGCTCGACGAGGCGGAGATGTACCGCGAGCTGCTGGACGATCACGACATCCCGGCCGTGATCGGCAGCGACGAGGACCTCGACGAGGAGCAGGCCCGGATCGCCTCGCGCCGCGGGATGACCCGCGGCGTCGCCGTACTGGTCCCCGAAGCCATGCTCGATGAGGCGAGCGAGATCATCGCCGACCGCGAGAACGCCGAGGAGTTCGAGATCGAGCCCGTCGACGAGGAAGAGGACGCCGACGACGAGTTCGGCTTCGAGGAGGAGGACGTGGACGAAGAGGCTGACGCCTACTTCGACGAGGACGACGAGGACGACTTCTTCCTCGACCTCGACGACGGGGACGACGGGGACGACGGGGGCGAAGACGAGGACGAGGACAAGGCCCCCTGAGCCGTGCTGCATGAGTTCGTGCTGGTGAAAGCAGGCCTTCCGCCTGTTCCGCACAGCCGGAAGGGCCGCGACGCCTCCATGGAACGGCCTGACTGCGCTCAGCAGAGGGCGCTCGCCGCGCAGCGACGGCCCCCAGGAGTTGCTCAACGCCCGGCCTTGCCTGACCGATAGATATCCCGGGGGGTGCTGGAAGTGTGACCTCGCCGGGAGACGCGGACATGGCCGACAGGACCGAGCAGGCAGCCGAGCAGCAGGAAGACACGTACGACGGGCCGGAACGCCGAAAGGGCAGCCGGCGGCAGAGCGTGGTGGATCGCCGCTACGGAACGGACCGCCGTGACGGCAAGGTCGACATCGCCCTCGACCGACGACGCGGGCCCGGACGGCGCCGGAGCGACGCCCGCCGCAGCGCCGAAGAAGGCGAGATGAGCGACGAGCAGTTCGAGTTCATCATGGCGATCGACGAGTACAAGAAGGTGAACCAGCGACCGTTTCCCACGTGGACCGAGGTGCTCGACGTCATCAAGGCCCTGGGATACCGGCAGGTGGCGGAACCGCGCGACATCCGGTAGAATGTAGGGCGAACCACCGGAGCAGCGCCCATGATCGGCAGCGTTCATCTCGGCGATGCCCTGCACATTACGGCCGCGATCGGCCCGATCGCTCTCTACTTCCTCGTCCTCGGACTGCTCAATTCCCGCCGGCGCCCTCAGCTCCTGACCGGGCGGCAGGATTTCTGTCTGCTGGCCGGGGCGCTTGGCCCGCTGTTCGTGCTGCCTCTGATGAACGTTTTCGGCGCCTCGGTGGGTGGCGTTGCGGCGTCGGTGGCGGTGGTTGCCGCCGCGGCGCTGCTGCTGGCCCCGCGCGGCGCGAGCTGGGTGGTCTACAACGCCCGGCGGGAGCGCGTCGAGGAGCTGCTGGTCGATGCCCTCGATGCGAGGGGGCTGGCGACGTCGGATGCCGGAGGGACGGGTGACCTGCGCGTCGGCGACGGAGGCGCCAGGCTGCGGTTCGGCAGCTTTCCGGTGCTGGACAACGTGACGATCCGCCTCGACGGCGCCGACACCGCCCTCGCGCGGCGGGTCGGCGAGGCGCTCTCGACGGCCTTGGGGTGCGAGGAGACGGACGCCAGTCCCTCGGCCGTCGGGTTCCTCCTGGCGGCGACGGCGATGCTGGTCGCGCCGCTGGCGCTGTTCGCCCAGCGCGTGCCGGAGATCGTCCGCCTGCTCTCGGATCTGCTCAGGTAGACGCCGCGCGCCCGCGCCGCCGCGGCGTGCGACGCCCCCGTGAGCCATGGACGTCGGCTCAGTCGTCTATCTCCACCTCACCGTCGTCGATCTCGATTTCCCGCTCGTCGTCGTCTTCGTATTCGTAGTCGTCCTCGTAATCGTCGTTTTCGTACTCGATCTCGGCTTCCTCGTCATCGTCGTCGCAACCGACGGGCAGGACGACGGCGCCCGTCGCGAGCAGCGTCGCCAGCAGGACGGCCAGCAGTCGTTTGAGCAGGTCTGACATTTCGTCTCTCCTCTATTCCGGGCAACCACGTTCTGATGGGCGCATTCCCGGCGCGCCCGGCGCGGGGTTTCGCCGCGATGCGAATGCGGTATAATGCACACCATCGCCCCGGCCGACGCGCCGGTCCGACGTCCGCCTGACCGTCTGAACATGCTCGACGTGCCTGAACAAGACGAGGAAGTCGAACCCGAGCAACCCGGGCGCATCCCGCCGGGCGCGCCGGGCGAAGGGGGGAGCTATTGAACTGGGGCGAGTTCCTCTACGCTCACGCGATCGAAGAAGGCGTCCTGCTGATGCTGCTGGTCTGCTCGGCGTTCTTCAGCGGGTCGGAGACGGCGATGTTCAGCCTGACCCGGGGTCAGCTCCATCACATGCGCGCGGGGGCATCCCGGATCGGACACCTCATCGCCCGACTGATGAACCGACCGCAGCGCGTGCTCAACACGCTGCTGCTGGGCAACATGATCGTCAACGTTGCGTATTCGGCGTCGGCGGCGCTGATCATCTTCGACCTCGAGGCGGTCGGGGCGCCCGCCTACGTCGTCGCCGCAGCGTCGCTGGTCCCGGTGCTCGTGCTCATCCTCGCCGGGGAGGTGGCGCCCAAGATGATCGCGTACGTCGTGCACGTCCGCTGGGCGGAGGCCGTCGCGCTGCCGCTCTACGCGATCGGGCGGGTCCTGCGTCCTCTGCTGTGGGCGCTGGACGTGCTGCTGGTGGCGCCGCTGGTCCGCATCCTCGCCCCGCGCTCCCGACGCAGCGGCGACGTGACCGGCGAGGAGCTTTCGGCCCTGCTGCAGCTCTCGGCCCGTCGCGGCGTCATCAGCCACGACGTCGGACGCCTGATCCAGGAAATCCGCGAGCTGACCGACATCCGGGTCGCCGACGTCATGGTCCCCCGCGTGGACATGGTCAGCTACGACGTGGACGGGCCGCGCGAGGGGCTCGTCCGCCTGTTCCGCCGGACCCACCTGCGCAAGATTCCCGTCTATCGAGGCGACCTGGACGGCATCCTCGGCGTCGTCCACGCCAAGCGCCTAGTGATGAACCCCGAGGCGCCCCTGGATCGGATCGTCACGCCGCTGCCTTTCGTCCCCACGGCCGTCAACCTCGAGCAGCTCCTGCGGCGCTTCCGCGACGACGGCACCCAGACGGCCGTCGTGGTGGACGAGTACGGCGGCACGGCGGGGCTGATCGCCCTCGAGGACGTGCTCGAGGAGATCGTCGGCGACATCGCGGATCGCCACGAGACGGACACCGAGCCGGCCGTCGTCGGGGCGGGCGAGCACGAGTACCTCATCGACGGCGACCTGGCGATCCACGAATGGGTCGACGCCTTCGCCATCGAGTTGTCCAGCGGGCACATCAGCACGATCGGCGGGTTCGTGACCTCGCTGCTGGACCGCCTGCCGCGCGTGGGCGACACGGCGGCGTATCGCAACCTCCGCTTCACCGTCGAGTCGATGCAGCGCCGGCGGATCGGCAAGCTGCGGGTCAAGCTCATGGAGGCCGGGACATGATCGCCGACGCATACGTGTGGGCCTCCTGGAGCGTGCTCCTTCTGGCCGCGGTGCTCATGAGCGCGCTGTACGCCGGGATCGAGATGGGCATGTACTCGCTGAACAAGATCCGCCTGGACCTGGACGCCGAGCGGGGTCGCGCCGCGGCGGTTCGCGTGAGAGGCGCCCTGGACAGGCCCGGCAACCTGCTGGCGGTGCTGCTGATCGGCACGAACATCTCCCATTACCTGGCGACCTTCGCCGTCAGCGCGATGTTCGTGGCTGCGGGCTACCGACACCGTGCGGAGTGGTACACGCTGGCGGTGGTGACGCCGGTGCTGTTCGTCTTCGGAGAGAGCGTGCCGAAGACGGTCTTCCGCCGGCTCGCCGAGACGCTGGTCTACCGCCTGGCGTGGTTCCTGCGGTGGTCGAGCGTGCTGTTCAACGTGTGCGGCATCGCGCCGGTGGTGCGGGGAATGTGTGTGCTGCTGATGCGCCTTACCGGGCACGGCCGGAAGGGGGGCGAGTCGCGGGCGAGCGCCGCCAATATCCTCGCTGAGGGGCGCGCCAGCGGCGTGCTGACGCAGTACCAGACCACAATGGCCGGACGCGTGATGAACATCGACGAGGTCCGCCTCGCCGATGTCATGACGCCGATGGAGCGGGTGGTCAGCGTGCCCGCCGACGTGGGACGCGACGGGCTGATCGAACGCGCCCGCGGGCACGACTACTCCCGCCTGGCGGCGCTGGACGCCGACGGCAGGCTGGTGGGCTTTCTGGACCTCTACGAGGCGCTGATGAACGAGGACGCCCCGCTCGCCGACAGCATCGCATCGCCGCTGGGGCTGCCCGCGACGCTGAGCGTCACCGAGGCGCTGTACCGCATGCAGCAGGCGCACCGCGTGATCGCGGGCGTCGTCGACGAGCGCGGCCGGACGCTGGGGATCGTCGCCGTCAAGGACCTGATGGAGGAGATCGTCGGCGAGCTGGAGGACATGTGAGCGACGCGCCGACGCGCGCCCCTTATAATGCCCGCGTGAGCGATAACGGCGACAACCCGGCCGTCGTGCTCCTCTCCGGCGGGCTGGATTCCGCGACCACGCTGGCGATTGCGCGCGACCGGGGGTTCGCCTGCCACGCGCTGAGCTTCGATTACGGGCAGCGGCACACCTTCGAGCTGTCGGCCGCCCGTCGCGTCGCCGAAGCGCTCGGTGCGGCGAGCCATCGGATCGTACGGCTGGACCTCAGCGCGGCAGGGGGGTTCGGTCGCAGCGCCCTCACGGACGACATCGCCGTACCCACCGCCCCCGCGGCGCCGGACGGCGA
>CAZADC010000024.1:0-18220 GCA_964483755.1 uncultured Planctomycetaceae bacterium
TCCCCGGAGCGGCGAAGATTCTTCTCAGAATTCCACTACTGGCGAACTTGGGCTAATGCTTACTACACCATTAGACCACACCCTGGCGACAACGCAAGGTGTTTCTGCAACGGGTCGCCACGCACGTGCGTGCTTCGCGCGGCTTGTCTTTCGATGCGGTTCTGGTATGCTCTGTGTGCGAGAGCCGCCGCAAGCGATGGAGCCGGATCGATGGGCCGATTGATCGACAGGGACGTCCACACGATCGAAGCAGAGTACGCACCCGCCAACGAGATGACGCTCCACCGGGGCGACTGCCTGGAACTTCTGCGCTCCATGCCCGACGGCGAGGCCGGGCTCGTGGTCACCTCTCCCCCGTACAACGTGGGCAAGGAGTACGAGCGGCGGGTTGACATCGACCGGTACGTCCGCCAGCAGGCCGAGGTGATCGCCGGGTGCGTCCGCGTCCTGTCGGCTTCGGGGAGTCTCTGCTGGCAGGTGGGCAACTACGTCGAGAACGGGCGGATCATCCCGCTCGATTCGCTGCTCTACCCGGTCTTCGCCGAGGCCGGGCTGAAGATGCGAAACCGGATCGTCTGGCACTTCGAGCACGGGCTTCACTGCAGGAAGCGTTTCTCCGGGCGCTACGAGGTCATCGTCTGGTTCACGAAGAGCGACGAGTACGTGTTCAATCTCGACCCCGTCCGCGTGCCGCAGAAGTACCCCGGGAAGAAGCACTTCAAGGGCAGGAAGGCCGGCGAGTACTCCTGCAACCCGCTGGGCAAGAACCCGGGGGACGTGTGGACGATCCCCAACGTGAAGCACAACCACGTTGAGAAGACCGACCACCCCTGCCAGTTTCCGGTGGGGCTGATCGAACGGCTGGTGCTGTCGATGACCAACGAGGGCGACCTTGTTGTGGACCCGTTCCTGGGCGTGGGGACCTCGGCCGTCGCTGCGCTGAAGAACGGCCGGCGGGCCGCCGGCGCGGAGATCGTGCCCGAATACTGCCGCATCGCCGAACAGCGCATCACGGCGCTGTGGAACGGGCAGCTCCGCACCCGCCCGATGCACAAGCCGGTGTACAAGCCGTCAGGCAGGGAGCGGGTCGTGCGGGATCCGTTCAGCGGCGTGCGGTGATTGACCAGTTTGCGTGGTGCGTTGCAATGACAGCTCTCGGTTGTCAACCAACATGAAGGAGAAAAGGAATGAAATGGACGCAAGACATCCGACGGATAGTCTATGCACGTTTAGTCATGGAATTCGGGCCGTATTCTGAGTGGAAGTTGAAACAGCGTCCCGAGCAGGACGAAGCGCGGTACGATGCTGTAGTAGAGGAGCTTGCACGGTATCTGAAGTCCATCACGGGCGAGGACTTCGCGGCGTCGGCTGTCAAGGCGCAAGTCAACTGGGGATGCACCGAGCAAGCCACCGTCAAGGACCAGAGCCACGCGCGCAATTTTGTTCTGAACAAGGCTGCCGCCTTGGAGACCGGCTTCATCGCAGCCTCGGACCTGCCTCAGCATATGGATATCGGCGCTGCCTGAGCTCGTCTGGAGTCCCGACGCACGAGAAGTGGTGCAGTGACTTGTGGCAGGAAGCATGGACCGCCCGAGATCCTGCCGATGAAGGCGATGCAGGCCGAGATGTCGTCCGGGCCGGGGTATTACGAAGGGGCGCTCTACGACGTGGCGCGGCAGGGGCGGGGCGTGCCGGGCGTGCCGCTGGTGCTGGTCGGCGTCCTGCCGTAGCGGCGGACCTCGTCGGCGACGCAAACGCGATTATTGCTGCAGAAAGGTCTTGTCCGGGCCGCGGGGGTCCGTATAATAGCGCGACTCCGACACGGCGAACGTCGGGCAAACGCGTACGGAAGCAGGAGAACGATTCGTGGCACATTCGCTTTCAGCCAAGAAACGCATTCGACAGAACGCCAAGCGACACGCGCACAACCGCCGCCGGCAGGTGAAGATCAAGCGGGCGGAGCGGGCGTTTTCCGACGCACTGCACGCGGGCGATCTCGACACGGCCGAGCAGCAGCTCCGCGAGGTCTACAAGTCGCTGGATCGCGTGGCGGACAAGGGCACGATCCACAAGAACGCGGCTGCCCGGAAGAAGTCGCGCCTCGCCAGACGCCTGGCGGCGGCTCGCGGCTGAGTCGAACGACGGCAACTCGCCCGTTTGCACCGGCGCCGGATGGGTCCGACGCGACTGCAAGCGGGCGTTTTCCTGCGCGGATGGTGTCGGGCGCCGGCCGGCTGTATAATGCGTACATGACTCGTCGGAAGATACGAACGGCACGGCTCACGCGCATCGACAGCGCCGGCAGGGAGTTCGACCTGGAGTTCTGGCAGCGCCACACGCCGGAGGAGCGATGGGCGGCGATGTGGCGGATGACGCTGGATTACATGGATCGAAAAGGCATCCGTGGAAAGAAACGCCGACTTCAACGATCTGTTGCGCGCCTTCGACGAATCCGGGACCAGGCGTCCGAGCGTGCGCGACGCGCTCGACGTTGCGAGTCTGCTGAAGGCCGACGGGGACAGAAGCGACCGGTCGAGCCAATGACGCCGGCTCCCGACAGCTTCGTTTCCCGCGCCGGCGAGAAGCTCGACGCCGCGCTTGACGCGTTTGCGATCAACGTCCGCGGGGCGGTCTGCGCGGATTTCGGCTGCAACGTCGGGGGGTTCACCGACTGCCTGCTGCGCCGCGGCGCTGCCCGCGTGTTCGCCGTCGACACCGGATACGGGGAGCTGGCCTGGACCCTCCGCAAGGACGACCGGGTCACCGTGATGGAACGGACCAACGCACTGCACTGCGACCCGCCGCGTCGCGTCGAGCTGGTCACCATCGACGTCGCCTGGACGCCGCAGGAGCGGATCGTACCGGCCGCGGCGGAGTGGCTGGCGCCGGGCGGGCGGATCGTCTCGCTGCTCAAGCCGCACTACGAACTCGCCAAGCTCGACCGGCGACGCCCCCACAGGCCGCTGACCGACGCCGAATCCGACGCGGTCTGCGTGGAAGTCTGCGAGCGCCTGGTCGCGACGGGAATCGCCGTATCGGCCGCCATGCGGTCCCCCCTTCGCGGCAAGGGCGGCAACGTCGAGTACCTGCTGCTGATTCGCGGGCGCCATCGCGGCCGGTAGAGCGGCCACGCGTTGCCGGCGCGTTTGGAGCCCGGGGCATGAGGTGGTGTCCGCCGGCTCAGTACCGCCCGCTGGGGTCGTCGAGGCCGGTGGTGATCTCAACCTTACGGGTAGCGATGACCTTTTTCTTCTCGAACACCTTGACGGTCAGGATCAGCTTGCGGCTGTCCAGATCGAGCCCTTCGAGCAGGTCGTCACCGCCGCTGTCGAGGGACAGCCCGCCGGAGCTTGCGACGTCGACGGCCGCGGCGGTGGGGACGTTCGCGGCGACGCCCGTCCCTCGCCACACGCCCACGGACGCCTTGCCGATCGGCGTGCCGGGTCGCTCGGAGTCCGCGAGGGTGAACGCCACGCGCGTGGCCGACCCGGCCGCCGGGTGGGACGCCAGGCTCACGCCGAACACGAAGTCCTCGCTCTTTCGCCCCCAGACCCAGACGGGGAACTCGTCGCGCGGCGCGGGGCGTTTGGCGGCCGTCATCGGCTCGCGCTGCTGCCCGGCCGAGGCGGCGTCCATCGCCCAGTCATACACGATCAGCGAATCGACCGCCGCCTTGGCGCCCGTCCGTTCCGCGTCCTCGCCGGGGCCGACCACCACGCCCTCCGCGAGCGCCACGCGGTCCCGCAGACGCGGGCCTGCAGGCGCGATCAGCGACGCGAGGGACCTGCCGTCGACGTACAGGTCGTACTGTCCAGCCCGCCAGACGAGCGTGGTGCGCCGCCAGGCGTCGCTGCCGCCGAGCGGGGCGAAGGCTTCGCGCTGCACAGGGGCGGCCGTGCCGTCCTCGCCCGGCGGGCCCTCCATCGTCCGCAGCAGCAGACCGGCCCTGCCTTCGCGGGCGACGAGATGCAGCTCCACGTCCAGGTGATGCTTCAGCGCCAGCAGGCGCAGCGGGCGGGCGTCGGCCGAAAGCACCTTCAGGTCGAGCTCGATGCTCCCCGCGACCCAGTCCGGCACGACGGGATATATGACGGTGGCCGTGCGGGCGGCGACGCGCAGCGCCTTGCCGGCGTGCCCCTCGACGAATTCCGGCGCTGCGTCATCCGGGTTCACGCCCACGGGAGCGATGCCGCCGCCGAAGTCGGGCGCGACGCCTTCATCGAAGCTCACGCCGAGAATTGCCCCGTCCGGGCGCGGTGTCTGCGGCTGGTCTGCGCCGGCGACCCAGATCATGGCGAAATCGCTCGGGGCCGTGTCGAGCACCCAGCGCTCGCCCACGCGCATCGACACGCCGTTCTCGGGGTTCCAGGCGTGGTTGTGCGCCCGCCCGAGATCGAGCGAATCGAACCCGCCGGCGAACTCATACTCTGCCGCGCCCCAGCGGTTGGAGGTGTACAGCAGGGCTCGCCGTCCGGCGGCGTGGCGGATACCGGAGACGTACAGCCCGTCCGGTTTGATCGTCGCGCCCGGCAGCCAGGTCTCGTGCTCGAACAGCTCCAGCTCGCTCAGCTCGTCGTGGTCAAAGAGCCCGAACGCGTAGCGGATGTTGTTCGTCCGGTCGAGCTCCTGCTGGATGCCGGCCGTCTGCGGGAGCACGCGATACGGGAAGGTCACCGCGAGATACGTCCGCGTCTTGCGGTAGATGCCGGCGAAGTCGTCGGGTCCGGTGTTGCCGTGGTACATCATCGTCGCGACGTGTCCGAAGGGGATGCCCGAAAGGTACCCCCGCGACTTGGTCGGCCGGTAGAACACGTGATAGTTGTCGAACGACGGCACCCACATGGAGGGATGCTCGCCGTCCATGCCGATCTCCACGAACGTCTCGATCGGCGATACGTGGTAGTTCGTGTTGTGCAGCCAGATGCCGGTGTCCAGCCCATTCTCGACGAACATGTGCCTGATCCGGCGGAAGTAGTCGCGGCCTTCCATGTAGCGGTATCCGACGCCGCGGGTGCCGTCGTCGCGGACGTACGGCGCGTCGCCGGCGAGGACGTTCCACGAGTACGGCTGGACGTACGGCTCGTCGACGTAGACGCCGCGGATGCCGATCTCCTTGATGCACCGGTCCAGCCAGTAGGTCATGTAGTCCTGGAGCGGGCGGGTGTTGTGCAGCTTCCAGGTGAACGGAAGCACCTTCATCTCCGGGCGATAGAGTCCGCTGCCGCCCGGGGTGCCGAAGTTGATGAACGGGGCGTGCACGACGCGGTCGCCCTTGAACGCCCCGACCCAGTCGGCGTATGTCTTGTCGTTGGCCAGCCCGTGCGCGCCGCCCCCGCCGCTTTTGCCGAAGTCGGGGTCGTCCGGCCGTCCGATGCCGGGGAACGGCTGGAACCCGCCGGCGTATTCGCTCCAGTGCCACCACCAGACGTGCTCGCTGTTCTCGTCCACGTTGTCGCCGCGCCCCTGGTTGGCGACCGACCAGGTGCGCCAGTCGGCCGGGAGCGGGCGGAACGGGTTCGCCAGCAGGTGGAAGCGGTACGCTGTCGGCGCGTCGATCTCGGTGGGGCGGGCGACGAGGTTCGCGCGCAGGAACTGCCCCCCGTCGGTCCCGCAGAGCTGGACGGAGGCGGTGTCCTTCGGGGCGTGAACCCAGTTGCGATCATTGTCTACGCACCAGGCAAGCCCGCGGTGGTAGTTGCCCACGTGGAGGTAGGAGACGTACGGATACTCGGCGGGTCCGGCGTCTGCGTCGAAGCTGTCGAACAGCACGCCCTCCGGGCGGTCCTTGCGGAACTTGCCCCACGTGGTGCGCTCGGTCGCCCACTTGCCGTCGGCGTCCCGAAACAGCCGGCCGAAGTGCTGCTTCGCCGTTACGCCGACCGAATGCACGACCTTGAACGCCTCCTCGCGGTAGGGCACGAGCAGCTCGATCCCCTCGGCTTCGAGCGTGCCGTTCGGCTCAAGCGAGACGTCGAACGTCGCCAGCCCGTCGTACTCCATGCGGCCGCGGACGACCAGCGCGTGGCCGTCGGCGCTGACGCTGCGGGCCGTCCACTGGGCGGCGTCGCCCGAGTCGCTTGCCGCCGGCCTGTCGATCCACTGGGAGTCGCCGAACTCGATCCATTCGCCGCCCGTCCTCACGCGGAAGGCGACCGGCGCGTCGAGCAGCTCGCCCTCGTCGGCGACGATGGATTCCGGCAGACCCGTCTCGCCCAGGCGGTGGCGCCGCATCATGACGTTGACGGACTGGCCCTCCACCTCGACGGGCGTGTAAGGGGGGAGGATCGCCGGCTCCTCGGCCAGCCCGGCGTTGCTGCCCATCCACTTGCGGTGCCAGTCGATCAGTTCGCAGGACCAGTCCGGCGTGGCCGCGCGGGCGACCTCCCTGCCGTCGGCGTCCAGGGCGACCGCCTCGTAGCGATAGGTGCCGTCGGGAAAGTAGTCCGGGTCCGTCACGCTCACCAGCTTCTCGCCGAGGCGCGACGGCAGGCGCGTCATCGTCGCCTCGGCCAGGGGCTGGCCCTCCCCCGCGCGCAGGCAGGCGAGCTTCACCGCAGCGATCCGCGGATCGGCGGCGTCGGCGTAGACGATCGTCCGCCCGTTGAGGTGTCCCCAGTCCGCCCAGATGCGCAGCGCGTCGGGCTCGGGCAGACATTCGTCGGTTCCGGCCTCGGCCAGGGCGGCTGCGGCGGGCGCGTCCAGCGCGCGGGCATAGACTCGCAGGTCGGCGACGTCCGCGCCGGTCGGGAAGAGGCTGAGTTTCGCGCCGTCGGAGGCGATCGGCTCCATGCGGCTCAGCGCGGTCCCGCCGCCGACACGCGTGCCGTCGACGTAGATCGCGTGGTGCACCGACCGCCAGGTCCAGACGACGTGATGCCACCTGCCCTTGTCCATCACGCGGGCGGCGCCGTCGGCGGCGCCGGCGATGCCGCGATCGAACAGCTGCATCCGGACGCCGCAGCTCACCGTCGCCCGCGGCTGGGGGCCTTGCTCGATCGTCCCGACGTCCGTTTCGAGCTCGCCGCGGAAGCCCGCCTCGAGGGCGTCCTTGGCCGAGGGAAAGTCGGTCCGGACCTTCCTGTCTTCCGCGGCGGCGGGCGTGTAGTCGGTTTCGGCGATCCGCAGGGCCCACGTGCCGCCGTTCGTGTCGGTGAGGGTCAGCAGCGCGGGCGGCCTGCCGCGCGGCGCGCGGGCCTGTCCGAAGCGGACGCGGAAGCTCACCGCGCCCTGGGCGTTGGACAGGACGCCGCCGGCCGGGAAGACGCACGTTGCGGGCGGGGCGCCCTTGCCGGCGGGCGCGTCGAGGCGGACGAAAGACAGGCCGTCGTCCTCGCCGAACGTCACGCCGCTCAGGTCGACGTCCGACGCCTCCGGGCCGCGGGCGGGAGCGAGCGTCCCGCCGAACGGCAGGTGGAGCGTCAGGGCGTCCGGGGCTTCGTCGGCGGTCGGCCGCGATGCGCGGGCGGCCGCCAGCGGCGCTGCGACGCCAAGCAGGAGGGCGGAAGCCACACGAAGAAACGGGGTCATCACAGTCTCCGATAACAGATACGCCGTGCCGCGACCGCCGGCGGTCACGACGCGTGCGACGCGAGACAGTCTCTACAGAAACGCGCCGAGACGAAAGATGTTCCGGTCGCCGGCGCATGCAAAGCCCCGCCTGGGGGGGCGGGGCGGATGCGGCGCCCGGTCGCGTGTCTCGTCGTCAGACGGCCTGCACCTTGCGACCCATGCGGCGCTTGCGGTTGATGATCTTGCGTCCCTTGGTGGTCCGCATCCGGGCCCGGAAGCCGATCTTGCGGGCCCGCTTGCGCTTCGAAATCCTGTGTGGATAGTGCATTCGCTCACCTCGTCAATCACATAGCCTGACCATCGAATCGCTCGGAATCCGGTCAGCATACCCGATGCCGGGGCGTTACGCAAGGCGCTGCAGGCCCGGGATCGTGTCAACTACTGTGTGTAAGTTCCGAGCCAGCGCCATCGGGCCAGTTCAGTCCTCCCCCAGAATCTCGCGCAGCGCCGCGATGAGGGCGTCGACGTTCTCCACGTTGGCGCCTTCGCCCATGAGCCCGACGCGCCAGCACTTCCCGGTCCAGTCGCCGAGCCCGCCGCCGATCTCGATGTTGTGCTCGTCGAGCAGGGCGTCGCGGATCGCCCGTTCGCTGCGGTCCTCGGGCGGCGCGACCGGCGTGAGCATCGGCAGGAGCAGGCGGGTGTCGCCCATCGTCCGCAGCCCGAGCTTCGCCAGGCGCTCGCGAAGCGCCTCGGCCGCCCGCTTGTGGCGGTCGAACCGCTCGCTGAGCCCCTCGTCCAGAACGATCCGCAGCGCCTCGTGCAGCGCGTAAAGCATGTTCACCGGGGCCGTGTGATGGTAGAAGCGCTCCGAACCCCAGTACCGCCGGACCATGCCCAGGTCGAGATACCAGCTTCGCACGGGCGTCTCGCGGTGGGCGATGACGTCCTCGGCCGCCGGGCTGAGCGTCACCGGCGACAGCCCGGGCGGGCAGGACAGGCACTTCTGTGTCGCGCTGTAGCAGGCGTCGATCTGCCAGCCGTCGACGTTCACCTCCATGCCGCCAAGGCTCGTGACGGCGTCGACGAGCAGCAGCGCGCCGGCGTTGTGAACGATCCGGCTGATCGGCTCGATCGGCTGGGCGACGCCGGTGGACGTCTCCGCGTGCACGATGCCCACGAGCTTGAACGGTCCGTGCTCCTCGAAGGCCTCGGACACCTGCTCGGGCTCGATCGCCCGTCCGTACTCGCACGTCACGGTGCGGACCTTGGCGCCCGCGCGCCCGGCCGCGTCGGCGAGCCGGCGGCCGAACAGCCCGGCGATGCAGATCAGCACGCGGTCGCCCGGCTCGATCAGGTTGGCGGTGCAGGCCTCCATGCCGGCCGATCCGGTTCCGCTGACGGCGAGCGTAAGCTCGTTGCGCGTGCGGAACAGCTCGCGAAGCATATCGCGGACGTCGCCCAGCAGGTCGAGCAGTTGCGGATCGAGGTGTCCGATCGTCGGTCGGGCGAGCGCCTCCAGCACGCGCGGCGGCACGTTGGACGGGCCCGGGCCCATCAGCCGGCGGGGGACGAGGTCGTTCAGTCTGGCCATAACGTTCTCCGTGGGCAGGTGTCGAATACGGTAGTCGCCGGACGCCGGCGCGGCAAGGCGCGCGTTTTCCGTCCGGTGCGAGACGCCGGCGGAGCGGGCGTGTTGTAGGATCGGACGCTCCCGGTTCCGGCGACGGGTCGGCGAAACGGGCCGTTCACGAGATCCGCAGGAAGGAGTCGCATCCCGTGAGGACGAATCCTTTGAGAAACACGGCCGTGGTCCTCGTCGCGCTGGCGACGGCTTCGATCGCCGTCGGCGCGCTGGAGGTCATTCAGGGCACGGAGGAGGTGTTCGTCCTGTCCAGGGGCGACAAGCCGCCGGAGGCCCACGCACGGCGGATCAACGAGGCGTTGGAGGAGCTTCCCGAGGGGCGACGCCTGGAGGTGGTCGTGATGAAGTTCCACGACCCCAGCAAGGGCATGCGCGAGATGGTCGCGTCGCTCGCGCAGATCGACAAAGAGGGCAAGCCGCACGGGCTGCGCGTGGAGTACAGGCCTCTGTCGAGCAATCCCGTCCACAGCATCGAGTACAAGCACGGCGTGCGGCACGGCGAGGAGACGTTCTACGCCACCGACCCGAACGGGAAGCACTACGTCCGCAAGCTCGTGCCGTGGCGCGACGGGAAGGTCCACGGGACGATGAGAATGTGGTACGCCCGCGACCAGCTCATGAGCGAGGCGCCTTACGAGAACGGCGAGCTCAGCGGCGTGTCGAAGAGCTACGACTACGACGGCGATGTGACGCGGGAGGTTGCCTACAAGGACGGCAAGCGGCACGGGATGATGATCGAGCACTGGGCGAGGACCGGCAAGCTCAAGAGCGAGATTCCTTACAGGATGGGCAAGGTCCACGGTGTCGCGAAGCAGTACTACGACACCGGCAAGCTCAAGCGCGAGTCGCCGTGCTGGGAGGACCGCTTTCACGGGGTCCAGACGCTCTACCACGAGAGCGGCGAGGTGCGGTCGAAGACGTACTGGATCCTCGACGAGAAGGTCTCGGCCGAGCGGTTCGAGAAGGAATACAAGGTGCCGCCGGAGCCGGAGTCCCGCCCGGCGACGCAGCCGGCGACCAGGGCAACCGACAAGGAATAGCGCCTGGACGCTCTTCTCGCTCCCTTCAGAACGCGACGATTCCGCGCGCAAGTGTCCGCGTGACATCTGCCCGAGTCGCCCGGTAGGATCGCCCTGCGGCGCCCGCGGCGGCGCCGTCGTTCCGCAACTCGCAGGAGGCCCGATACATGTCGGCCGGTAATCGCCCCCCGAACATCGTCTTCATCCTCGCCGACGACATGGGCTACGGCGACTTCAGCCGCTTCAACGGCGGCCTGTCGCAGACGCCGCGCCTCGACGCCCTGATGGACGAGGGCGTGGTGCTGTCCAACCAGTACGCCGCCTCGTGCGTGTGCAACCCGTCGCGGGCGTCCATCCTCACCGGGCGCTATCCGCACCGCACGGGCAGCATCGACACGCTGGAGTGGCGCGGGCTCGAGCGCCTGGCGCTGCGCGAGCGGACGCTCGCCGACTGTCTCAAGGCGGCCGGGTACGCCACCGGGCTGGTGGGCAAGTGGCACCTCGGCGCGTTCGACCCCCGCTACAGCCCGACGCGGCGCGGATTCGACGAGGCCGTCTGCTTCCGCGGCGGCATGCACGACTACTGCGACTGGCGGATCGAGATCAACGATCGCCCGCACTATGCTGACGGGCGCTACCTCACCGACGTCTGGACGCAGGAGGCGTGCGAATTCATCGAGCGGCACGCCGGCGAGCCGTTCTTCCTGCACCTGACCTACAACGCCCCGCACACGCCGCTGCAGGCGCCCGAGGAGGACCGGGCCGTCTTCGCCGACAACGACGACCTGACCGAGGGCGTGCGGACCCTGTACGCCATGATCCGCCGGATGGACGCGGGGATCGCCCGCGTGCTCGAGACGCTCGACCGGGCGGGCCTGCGGGACAACACCGTCGTCCTGTTCACCAGCGACAACGGCCCGCAGTTCGGCGGCAGCGGGGACAATCGCCTCGACCGGTTCAACTGCCACCTTCACGGGGCGAAGGGCAGCACCTACGAGGGCGGCATCCGCGTGCCGATGATCGTCCGCTGGCCGGGCGGACTGGACGCCGGGCGCGAAGTCGGCGAGATGGTGCACTTCACGGACTACTACGCCACGCTGCTGGCGATCGCCGGGCTGGACGTGCCGGCCGATAACCTGCCGCTCGACGGCGTGAACGTCCTGCCGGTCCTGCGGGGAGAGGGCGGCGACGTGCCGACGCGGCGGTTCTGGCAATGGAATCGCTACACGCCGCTGATCGAATGTAACGCGGCCGTGCGGGACGGCGACTGGAAACTCGTCCGCCCGGCGATCCGCGAGGCGATGGCCGTGCCGGACATCGAATGGCTGAAGGTGTGCATGTACGAGCACGACCGCATGGTCGCCCATGGCGTGATCGACGAGCCGGATCCGCCGCGCGACGTTCCGCCGCCGCCGGCGCCGGAACTGTACAACATCGCCGACGATCCGCTCGAGCGGGCGAACGTCGCCGAGCAGCATCCGGAGGTTGTCTCGCGCCTGCTCGGCGAGTTGGAGGAGTGGTTCGAGGACGTCGAGGCGGACCGGCGCAGCATCGACGACGAATGGTAAGGTCGGTCGGGCGGCCGCGCGACGGTGCGGTTCAGCTCCCGGCCGCGCGCCCGGTCCAGAGATACAGGAACTCCGGCCGGACCGATCGCGCCGCCTCGGGCAGGTCCAGCTTCAGCAGGTTCACGTCGCCGGCCGCGCCGATCGGCGTATGGGAGTAGGCGTTCGCGCGGTAGCCGAGCGGGCGGTGGTACATGACGATCCTGGCGCGCGAGACTCCCGCGGCCTTCTTCGCCGCCGCGACGGCGTCCGGCACGTAGCCCACGGCGTCGGCGAGCCCGTTGTCGACGGCCTCGGTTCCCGTGAAGATCCGCCCGTCGGCGAGCTCGCGGACCTGCTCGGCGGACAGTCCGGGCCGGCCGGCGTCGACGACGGCGACGAACCGCTCGTAGAACTCCTCGACCATCCCGCGAAGAATCGCCACGTCCTCGTCGCTGAGCGGCTTGAGCGGGCTGGCGAGGTCCTTGTACTTGCCGGAGGTGATTGCCTTTGTGTCGATCCGCATCCACTGCAGCGTCCCGTGGATACTGAAGAGCTGGACGATCACGCCGATCGATCCGGTGACGCTCGTGGGGTGGACGAGGATGCGGTCGGCGCCGCATGCGACGTAGTACCCGCCGCTGGCCCCGACGTCCTCGATCGCGGCGATCACCGGCAGCCCGCGGCGCCTGCGGAGCGTCAGGAGGCGATGGTGCATGATGTCCCCGGCCGTCACGCCGCCGCCGGGCGAGTTGATCCGCAGCACGATCGCCTTGACGTTCGGATCGGCCTCGGCCTTGTCGAGCTTTTCAATGAACAGGCTGACGGGGTTGTCGCCCGTGCCGAACAGCCCGTCGTCGCGGGCGTTCATCAGCAGCCCGTCGACGTCGACGATCGCGATCTTGTCGGTGACGAACAGCCCCGGGTCGCGCCGGATGACCGTCTCCTCCAGCTCGCGATCGACCGGGACCGGGCGGACCAGCAGCCCGGCGCCGGGACCGCACCCCGCTGACAGGAGACCCCCGGCCAGGCACAGCGTCAGGATGATCGTTCTCGCGTTCATGACGGGGCATTGTACGCCGGCCGGCGGACGGTTGGAACACTTCGACCGCGGCGGAGTTGTTCGCGCGACCCGTTGGTGCGGTGCCGAGAACCTGCTCTAATGTTGCGCATGGCGATCCGACTGAGCGAAGACGAGTTCGCCGCCCTGGCGGCCGAGGCGGTCGATTCCCTGCCGGAGGAATTCCGTCGGCGGATGGAGAACGTCTCGGTGGAGGTGGCGCCGCGCCCGACGCGGGAGCAGATCGGCGCCGCGGGGGACCGGGCCGAGCGGCGAACGCTGCTGGGGCTCTACCACGGCGTGCCGCTGACGCACAAGTCGGTTTCGGCGCCGTGGGACTGGCCGGAGCGGATCTACCTGTTCCAGCGCAACATCGAGGCGATCTGCCGCACGCGCCGCCAGGTCGTCGACCGCATCCGGCGCACCGTGCTGCACGAGATCGGACATCACTTCGGCATGGACGAGGACGACCTCGACGCGCTCGGCTACGGCTGAGAGGCACGGTGCCATGCTTCCCTTGGGAAGCATGTTCCAACCACAACGACATTACGTCGCAATGCGGTTCAACGCCGCGGTGCGCCGGGAAGCCACGCGCCCTGCCAGTGCACAGCCTGAAAGGCTGTGCCACCGTTGCGGGCCTGGTTTGGTCGCCGCAGGCCCGGTTCAGCCGGCCATTTTCTCGCGGATGGCGTCCACGCACCTGCTGATGGCCGGTACGGGGTTCTCCACGTCGCCCTCGTATTCCAGGATTGCCAGCCCGTCGAAGCCGATCTTCTTCAGGACGTCGCGTAGGGCGACGGCGTCCAGGTTGCCCGTGCCGACGACGACGTCCTCGTGGTTCCCGGCGGCGTCGAAGGTGAAGTCCTTCAGGTGCACGCCGTACAGCCGGTCGGCGAACCGCTCGCACATGGCGACGGGGTCCTGGTGGGCGTGCAGCGCCCAGGCCGTGTCGATGCACAGCCCGATCCGCTTCGACGTCTCGGAGAAGACCTGCCCGAGCATCTGCGAGTTGCCCAGCCAGTGGTGCCCGCCGTGGTTGTGGATGCCGAGCTTCACGTCGTACTCGTCGGCGAGCTTCTCGGCCGTGCGGTAGGCCGCCGGGACGGCGTCCACGGCGAAATCGCAGCTGATGTGCCTCGCGCCGCACTGTTTGACGAACTCGAAGTAGTTCCGCTCGGCCTGCTCGTTGTCGCCGAAGCCGTTGACGCCGATGCTGACGATGTCCACGCCGGCGTCGCGGTAGGTGGCGATGACGTCGGCGAAGGTGCCCGGCTGCGACCAGTCCACGTGCACGCCGCACAGCTCGATCGCCGACAGCCCGCACTCCCGCACCTTTGCGGCGCACTCGGCGTTGTCCTTGAAGTTGCGAAAGCAGAAGCTCTGGACGGCCAGCTCGTTCGCTACGTCGGTCATGGGTGCGTCTCCCGGAGACAAAGGAAATCGGTTTCGTGTTCGGCGTGCGATGATAGCCCCCGACCGCGCCGGCACAAGGGAGAAACCCCCGCGGCCGGACGCCGTTGTCCGGCGGAGCCGAGCGGCACGGGAACTCGCGGGCGCCGCGAACGTTTCATAGGATGAACGCGTTCGACGACCCTCCGGGAGCCCGGCATGACGGAACGTACGCAAAGGCAATCGCGCCCGCTTCTTCCTGCGGCGGTCATCACGGCCGCGACGGTGCTCATCGCCGCCGGCGCCGCAGCGGCCGAGCCGAAGATGATTCCGCTCGGCGATGCCGGGCGGACCTACGGGCTGCTGGTCCCCCCGCGAGCCGATACGCGGGAGGACGTGCCGCTGGTGGTCTACCTGCATCCGACGGGCGAATCGATGTTCGGCGCCTTCGAGCGGGACTACTGGCCGATGCTTCGCGAGAAAGGCTGCCTGGTCGCGATGCCGACGGCAAAGAGCGAGTGGATGTGGGTTTCCGGCGAGGAGGCGTACATCTGCGAGGTGATCGCTCACGTGCAGGCTTCCTACGACGTGGACGAGGATCGCGTCATGCTGCTGGGCGTCTCCGGCGGCGGACAGGTGGCGCTGTTCCTGGCCGACAAGGAGCCGAAGCGCTGGCGGGCGGTCATCTGCGTGTCGACCAATCCCGTCGTCGTCCGCGGCAACGAGGCCGTCTGGTTCTTCCCCGACCGCGAGGTACTCAAGAGCTGCCCGTATTACGTGGTCAATCACATCACGCAGGGCTCGGCCCTGATGTACTGGCGGCAGGTTCGCGCCCGGCTCGCCCCGCGGGGCGCGAGCATCTCCATCGTCCCCGTGCTCGGCGAGGCCGGGCACTACCAGCCGCCGCCCGAATCGCTGAACGGCTGGCTGGAGACCGTCCTGGCGGGCAAGCAGCCCGAGCCGATTCCCGATCCGCAGGGGCTCGCCGTGGCGAAGCGGTTCGAGCCGGTCGCGAAGAAGCTTATCGCCGCGATCGGCGAAGCGAAGGTCAGGCGCGTCGGCGAGACGGTCTCCAAGTCCGGAAAGGTCTTCCGCCTGAGCGTCCCGCTGGGCGAGGGCATGATGCGCACGCCCCAGCCCAAGCGGCGAACGCAGCCCGCCGACGGCGACCAGCCGCCTCCCCCGGCGGGGCGCGAGGAGGACACCACCGACGCCGCGGGTCGGCCCATTACGCAGATCCGCATCGAGGATGGCAAGTGGCCGATCTACGTCCGCGTCGACGCCCGCAAGACGGACGAGCCGATGGGCGAAGTGCTCCAGGCCGAGCGGCAGCGACTGCGACTGCGCGGGATGCTCTACCGGGTCTACGGCGAGGGGAAGCTCTCGGCGGGCGGCAGGACGTGGGCGTACCAGGTCGGCTCGATCACCTACCCGGACCGCAGCATCGATGCGACGACCGGCGAGCCGCGGGGGTGGGTCACCGCGCTGTTTGTCCACGCGGCCGCGGCGGTCGCCGACGACACGACCGAATGGCTGGAGGTGCTCGTCAGCGACGAGACGGGCAAGCCCGAGGCGGGGGAGTTGGCCGCATTGTTCAAGACCGTGGCGACCTTCACGAAGGCAGAGCGGTAGGGGGACAACGTCCTGGGGTCAGGGGGGCGAGTGGCACGAGCCAGCAAGACCCGTGCGGGAGAATCCTGGGTGCCCCCGCGTCGTCAGACCCGTGCGGCCGGCAGGCGGGATGACGGGCCGCCGGACTGTTCCCCGAACAGGTCCGCAGGACCATTGCCATCCGCAGGCCTTCCGGCGCCACCACCCCGGGCATTCTATTGCGGCGTCAGGACGCGGCGGACGATCTTCGCCGCGCGGCGGGGCGGCTCGTCGGAGAGAATCCGCTTCAGTTCCGCAAGGACATGTGCGTCGCCGCGGCGGAGGCGGTCCTTCACGTCCGACCACAGGCCGGGATATCGCAGGGCGCTGAACCGCTCCAGCTCCCGCCAGAAGTCCGGGTCGCGCCGGCGTAAGTGGTCGGCGGCCGGGCGGATGACGTCCAGACGGCAGTCCTCGACGATCACGTCGTAGTCCACGCGCCCGACGAGATCGCCGCGGAGGGTCACGGCGTCGCCGGTCTGCACCAGCGAGAGGCGCGTCAGGTCCTCCCGCGCGAACAGGCAGCGAATCCGCCCGTCGGGATCGTTCCCCCACAGCGTCAGCTCCGGACCGCCCGAGGCGATGCGGACCGACGTCACGATCCCCCTGAGCAGCAGGCGCTTGTCCAGCCCGTAGGCCACGGCCGCGGATATCTCGTTCAGCCGGTGGGCCCGCATCAGGTCCTCCGCGTCGACGGCGACCGACGGAGAGGCCGGGCGCGTCGCCGCCGGTCGACCGGTCGGGGCGGGCGCAGACGCGACGTCGGCATTGGTCACCACCGCCGAGCCGTCGCCTGTGGCGACGCCGTCGCGCGACAGGTGCAGCGTTCGTCCGTCGGCGATCAGCACTGCGCCCGGACGGCTCCGTCCGGTAAGGGATTCATTGGTGATGACCGTCGGCGTGGCCGGGGCATCGGTCCCTTCATCCGCCCCATCATCCGATGGCTTGGAAATCGTCTGGGTCGTGCTCTCGCCGCCGAACGCGGCCGATGCGAGGGCCACGATCAGAAACACGCAGAATGCGAAGCGAAGCATCGCCTTGCGCTCCTCTCTCCTCCCTTGCAGTCCACCCCATTGTACCAGCGCATGGCGACAATGGGGGGCGGTTGAGAGAAGAGCGGCGCACCGCCTCCGGGCGGGCCGGCGCCTGACAGGCCGCGCCGGGACACCGCCCGACTGTTCGGCGACCTGTTCGCCGCGTCAGTCCACGACGCGGATCGTGTCCGTCCCGGCGAACGGTGCGGCGTCGTTGGTCACGCCGGTCAGCGTCAGATCGGCCGAGGGAGCGGAGACGATCGCCTTGACGTCGTCGATGGCGAACTTGGCGACCAGGTCGCCGTGGTTGTCCGCGTCGACCCAGGCGACCTCGAGGCCGTTGAGCTCCAGCGTCTTCCACGTGTCGCTGACCGCCGAAAGGGGGATGTCGGCGTGGACCGTCACCCAGGCGCCGTTGGATCGCAGCGCCAGCGTGGAGGGCGCCACGACCACGTCGACGGCCAGCTCCTGCGGCTCGGCCGACGACAGGGAGAGAGCGGGAATGAAAACCAGCAGGACGAGCGAGGATGCGACGAGGGTGCGTATCACGGTTGTCTCCTCTTCTGTTGCTGGATTCTGATCGCACCGAGTACTGACTTGCTCTGATTCTTGCAGCCCCCATCCCCACCGTCTGTAGGGGAATCCCCCCGTCCGCGCATAAAAAGCCCGGGCCCGGACTGCGTCGTCCGGACCCGGGGGGTGTTTTGACCTGCATTAAGCAGGCACGTTCCCTGCTTAACGCAGGCCACCTATGTCATACTGGTTCACGGACCACCTCCTTCCTGTCGGGGTTCCGCCCGGCCGTCGTCCCCGAGGGACCGCCGGGCTCCCTATCCCTCGAACGTCTTCGAGGGTCCGCTACCGGCCGACCGAAACCGGACCGGCGGAAAGGCGCTCAGGAGTCGTCCGCGCCTTTCACCTGCGATCATACGACGTATCGCGAAATCCGCCAAGGCAAAAAAGCGCCCGCGCTGCGGGTTCGTGTGGCCTGTCCACGCAGAGTGACGACGGCGGCCGTGGGCGTGCCGGTGTCACGTCGTGAACTGCTCGCCGAAGAGGTTCAGCGCGTTGGCGTCGGCGATGCGGACGTCCACGTATCGCCCGGCGAGCGACTCCGGGCCGTCGAAGACGACGACGTGGTCGCCGCGCGTTCGCCCTGTGAGCTGGACGCACCCGGGCGCGACGGCGTCCTGCTTGTCCGCCCGCGGCGACGGCCCGTCCACCAGCACCTCCACTGATCGCCCGACGTAGCGCCGGTGATGGGCGCGCCCGGCGTCGTCCTGCACGGCCAGCAGCTCATTGTTCCGGCGCTTCTTGACGGCGTCAGGCACGTCGTCGGTCAACCGCTTAGCCGCCGATGTTCCGGGTCG
>CAZADC010000025.1:0-17743 GCA_964483755.1 uncultured Planctomycetaceae bacterium
TACTTCAGCGACCTGAGTGTTCTCTCTGGTCGCAGTTCGAATCGACGCGAGACGGAGACGAGCGTGAGCGACGAGCTTCACCACGAGTGCGGAATCGCGGCGCTGTACCGACTGGACGAGCCCGCGGGCGAGGCCGGGCCGGTCAGCGAGCGCGTCGTGAACGGCGACGTGGCCGCGATGATCCCCTCCATGCTGCTCGATCTCCAGAACCGCGGGCAGCTCGCCGCGGGGATGAGCAGCTACAAGCCCGGGCGCGCCCAGTTGCTCGACACCTACCGGGACCTGGGAACCGTCGCCGAGGCCTTCCGCATGGCGCACCCGGAGAAGTACGCATCCATTCTCGACGAGTACGCCGGGCGGGCGGCCATCGGGCACACCCGCTACGCCACCTGCGGACTGGACGACACCCGCTACGCCCAGCCGTTCGAGCGGCACCACGGACGCCTCTGGAAGTGGTTCGCCTTCGCCTTCAACGGCAACCTCGCCAACTACCCGCAGCTTCGCGATCAGCTCCTCCAGAAGCACCACTATCACTTCACGCTCAACACCGACACCGAGATCGTCATGCACGCGCTGGCCTACCGCCTGCGCGGCGACGAGCCCCGCGACCTGGCCGACGTGATGACGTCCCTCTCGGAAGTCTTCGACGGGGCGTACAACATCGTCTTCCTCGACGCCATGGGGCGGATGCTCGTGGCGCGCGACCCGACGGGGCTCCGCCCGCTGTGCTGGGCGACGGACGGGCGGATCTTCGCGGCCGCCAGCGAATCCGTCGCCCTGGCCAACATGGGCTTCACGGACATCCGCTCGCTCGAGCCGGGGCGGATGGCGGTCGTCGAGGACGGGCGCCTGCGGTTCGAGCGGTTCGCACCGGCGGACAATGTCGCCCGGTGCTTCTTCGAGTGGGTGTACTTCTCGAACGTCGCCAGCACGATCGACGATCAGAGCGTGTACCTGGCGCGGGCCCGCAGCGGCCAGCGCCTGGCGGAGCTGGAGGACCAGGCGATCGACGATTCGTGCATCGTGGTCCCCGTGCCCGACACGGCCAAGGCGGCCGCCGACGCCTTCGCCTACGGCCTGGGAGTGCCCTGCGTCGAGGGGCTGATCCGCAACCGGTACGTGGGGCGGACGTTCATCCAGCCGACGACGACGCGCGGACGCAGCGCCAAGGGCAAGTACACGCCCCTGCCGGCCGTGCTGGAAGGCAAGCGGGTGTTCCTGCTGGAGGACTCGATCGTCCGCTCGACGACGCTGGCGACGCTGGTCGACCAGGTCCGCCGACGCGGCGGCGCGGCCGAGGTGCACGTCCGCGTGGCGTGCCCGCCGATCATCTCCCCGTGCTTCTACGGGATTGACATGTCCACCATCAACGAGCTGTTCGCCCCGCGCCACATCGACATGGAGCACTACGACGGCTGCCCCTCGGGCGAAACGTTCGCCGCCATGGCCGAGGCGCTGGGCGTGGACAGTCTGCGATACCTGAGCGTCGGCGACCTGGGCCCGTGCCTGGGCGTGGACGGCGAGACGCTGTGTGTGGGCTGCGTCACCGCGAAGTACCCCACGCCGTGGGGCAACGAGCTGCGGCGCTGCGCCGAGCGTCACGCGGCGTGCGGTCGGTCCGGACGAACCTACGAGCAGGCGTCCGCCCCCGCGGGCGCCGACGGAAAGGCGGAACGATGAGCAAGGAGAAGATGCCCTTCACGCGGCACTACGAGGACGTGGTGCGGATTCTGACCGGCCAGGGACTGCTGCTGGGCAGCTACGACGCGTCCGGCAAGGCGAACGTGATGACCATCGGCTGGGGCTCGCTGGGCAGCATCTGGGGCATGCCGATCTGGCTGGTGCTCGTCCGCCCGTCGCGCTACACCTACGGCTGCATCGAGCACACCCAGAGCTTCTCGGTGAACGTCCCGCCGCCGGACTTGGCGGGCGTCTGCGCCACGTGCGGCTCGCGCAGCGGGCGGGACCTGGACAAGTTCGCCGAGTGCGGGCTGACCGAGCGCAAGGGCGGCAACGTGCTCGCCCCGATCGTCGAGGAATGCCCGATCGCCTACGAGTGCCAGGTCGTCCACGCCAACGACGTCCTGCCGAGCAAGCTCGCCGACGAGATCCTCAGCGGCGCGTACGTCGACGGCGACTACCACCGGGTGTACTTCGGAAAGGTCCTCGCCGCCGCGGCCGAGCCCGACGCGGCCGAGCGACTGAAAGGCTGATCCCGCTCGAAACGCCCGGGCTTGCCCCATCGGCGTTGGATTATGTTTCCCAAGGGAAGCATGGCAGCGGACCACCTTGCTCCGCCCGCGGCTAGCCTTCCTCTCGCCCCGCCAGCCGGCGGACGAGACGGACCGGCCAGCGGCGTCGGCCGAACACGCGGGGGCGCCAGGCGGCGTCGATCATCGGCGTCAGCGAGTTCATCGCCAGCACGGCCATGAAGGCGGGGACCGGCACGTCGAGGTACAGGTGCAACAGCATCGCCGCCGCGCCCGCGCCGGCGCCGAAGATGACCTGTCCTCCCGCCGTCACGGGACGGGAGGTCATCTCCGTCGCGAAGAAGAACGCCGCCAGCAGCAGCTCGAAGCTGAGCACCTGGTAGCTGACGTAGACGAGTCCCACGTCGAGTCCCTCGGCCGTCGCCGGCTGCCATACGGTGCGGACGGCGTCGCCCTCCCCGGCGAGATTGACCGGGGCGACCGCCGCCACGGCGGCCGCGGCGAGGATCATGCTCACCGGCAGGCGCCACTTCACGTAGTTGCGATACACCAGGTAGAGCCCGGCGACGATGATCACCACGGCGCAGGTCTCGCCGATGTTGCCCGGGCGGGCGCCGTAGATGAGGTCGCTGATCGGGGGCATCTCGGTCAGGGCGGCGGGCCGGGCGGCCGGGACGTCCGGGGGTACGAACGCCAGCGCGGAGTACTCCGGACGACCGGCCGTCAGCCCTTCGAGCTTGCGCCACGGCGGCGTGAGCAGCAGGGCGTCGGCGCCGGCGGGCGCGGGCGCGCCGCGCCAGCCGGTGAAATGCTCCGGGCGCCGCGCCTGGAGCAGGTCGCCGACCAGCAGCTTCTCCTGCGCCAGCACCGGCCAGGCGCTCGAGTGCGACGGGAACGGGTTGGTCAGCGCCTGGGCGAAGATGACCGCCACCGCCAGGCGCCCGACCAGCGCCGGCTGCCAGAGGAAGTGTCCGACGCCGCCGAAGACCGCCTTGCCGACGATGATGGCGAACGCCCCGGCCACGATCGGCACGTACCACGGCGCGAACGCCGGGAGCGTCAGCGCCAGCAGCACGCCGGTCAGCCAGCCGTGCGAGCGCCCCAGCAGCGCCGGCGTCCGCGCGACGAAGTAGTACAACCGCTCGAACGCAACGCACGAGACAACCGCCAGCGCCGCGACGATCGCGGCCCGCCAGCCGAAGAGAATGATCCCCGCCAGCAGCGGTCCGCAGGCGGCCGCCAGGATCACGAGGAAGATCGTCCGAGCGCCTTCCGGCGCATGGAAGAACGGCGCGACGACGGCGGGCGGCGTGTCGCCGAGGCGGGTCTCGTCGTCCCTGTCGGACGGCGGCGAGGATGTCGGACCGGACACGCTCATGTCGAGCGGTCCTCCGCGACGGCGGCCTGGCGCCGCCGGATCGCCCGCTGAAGTCGCTTGACCCGCTCGGTCAGCGGGAGGCGCGCGGGACAGACGTAACTGCACACGCCGCAGCCCACGCACGCCATCGCCCCGGCACGGCGGGCGCGGTCGATCTGTCCGAGCTCGTATTCGTCATTCAGGGCGGCCACGTTGAGCCGGACCGGACAGTGATCCGTACACCACCCGCAGCGGATGCACGGTCCCGGCGGGGCGAGGTCCGGCGAAGCGAGAACCAGTACGGCGTCGGTGGAAGCGGTGACCACGCCATCGTCGGTCGCCTGCCGCCCGGTCATGGGCCCGCCGACCATGACCAGCCCGTCCGTCCGTCCGACCAGGTCGCCGACGGGGGCGCCGAACGGCACGTGAAAGTTGCCCCGCCGCTCGACGCCCTCCCCGGCGACGGTCACGACGCGGGACGTGTGAGGCTGATCGCAGGCGATCCACCGGCAGACGGCCAGGCACGTCGCCGGGTCGACCACGGCGGCGCCGACGTCCATCGGCGTCCCGCCCGGCGGCGTCTCGCGGCCCGTCAGGATGCCGGCGAGGATCGGCGGCGAGCCGGTCGGGTACTTGTGCGAAAGGGCGACGCGCTCGATGCCGTACATCCGCGCCGGGCCCACCATCTGGCGGTACGCGTCCACGCGGCGTCGGTCGGCCGCGATGTACACCTCATCCGCCCCGATCGCGCGGGCGAGGATCGCCAGCCCGCGAATGACGTCCGGACCGTGCTCAACCAGCAGACGATGGACCGACGTGACGTACGGGCGGTTCTCCATCGCGTTGACGATCAGCACGCGCACCCTGTGCTCGCGCGCCCGCCGGACCCACGAGCCGACCGGTTCGCACGGCCTGTCCGCCGTCAACACGCCCCCGCCGACAAGGCGCTCGCGCAGGTCCTCCGCCCCGGCGTCGCGCCAGTCGTAGACGCCGGCAAGCGGCGCAAGTGGGGTGGGAGGCGAGGCGTCGGCGATCTCCACGGCCGGGACGCAGTCGAACCCGTTGCGCCCCGCCACGTCGGCCGTGGTCTCTGAAGCAAGTCGGCCCGCACAGGGCGAGTAGACCGCTTCGCGTCCGTCAGGCGCCTCGGCGAGCTTCTCCCCGGCTGACACGGCCGCGCCGAGCGGCACCACAAGACGCGCGGGCGCGCCGCCGGGCTGCGCGAGGGGCACGCGAATCCGTTCCGAGCCGCGCCAGACGGCGACGGGGGCGTCGAGGGTGTGGGCTTTCTCGTCCGGCAGGTCGATGCCGCCGGCGAAGGTTCGGTATCGTCTGAGCATTGGTGCGGATGGCTCCAGCCCTCAGGGCGCAGGGCTGCGCTGCGCGAATCCGCATCCGGCGCCCTGCTCGCCGCCGGCGCCCTCCCGTCGGCGACGAAGCCGGATTCCCTCCGCTCGCTACGCCTCGACGTCTTCCTTCTTCCGCCGGATCTTGCTCGCCGACGGGGCGACGATGCCCCTGTTCAGCGCACGGTCGAGTTGCCGGATCGCCTGCTTGAGTCGCAGCTCGTTCTCCACCAGGGCGATGCGGACGTAGTTCTCGCCATTCTCGCCGAACGCCCGCCCCGGCGCGAGGGCGACCTCGGCCTCATCGAGCATCCGCAGGGAGAAGTCGATCGTGCCCTGCCCGTCCAGGTGCTCGTCGGACACGCGGGCCCAGACGAACATGCTCGCCCGCGGGCTGGCCACCTCCCACCCGACGCGGCGAAGGCCCTCGACCACCACGTCCCGGCGGGACTGGTAGCGCTCGGCCTGCTCGTCCACGCACCCCTGGTCGCCGCGCATCGCGATGATGCTCGCCACCTGGATGGGCGTGAAGATGCCGTAGTCGTAGTATCCCTTGATCGTCGACAGCGCTCGCAGCATCTCGGCGTTCCCGGCCGCGAAGCCGATCCGCCACCCGGCCATGTTGTAGGGCTTGGAGAGCGTCAGAAACTCGACGCCCACGTCCTTGGCGCCCGCCGCCTCCAGGAAGGACGGCGCCTTGTATCCGTCGAAGCACGTCCGCCCGTAGGCGAAGTCGTGGATCACCATGATCCCCTGGCTGCGGGCGAGTTTGACGACCTCGGCGAAGAACTCCGCCCCGTCGACCGTCATGGCCGTCGGGTTGTGGGGGTAATTGAGGATCAGCAGTTTGGGCTTCGGGTACAGGTGCTCGACCACGTGCGCGACCCGCTGGAGGAACGCCTCGTCGTTGCCGAGCGGCACGTTGATGACGTTCCCCCCCGCCAGCGCCACCGCGTAGACGTGGATGGGGAAGTACGGGTCGCCCACGACGGCCGTATCGCCCGGGCCCATCAGCGCCAGGCACAGGTGCGAGAAGCCCTCCTTCGAGCCGATCGTGGCGACCACCTCGGTCTCGGGATCGAGGCTCACGCCGTAGCGCCGCTCATAGAGGGCGGCCACCTCGCGCCGCAGCGCGGGGATGCCGATGGACTGGCTGTAGCGGTGCGCCCGCGGGTCGCGGGCGGTCTCGCAGAGCTTGTCGATGATCTCCTGCGACGGCGGGTCGAGCGGGTTGCCCATGCCGAGGTCGATGACGTCGATGCCGGCCACGCGCTTCTGATGGCGCAGGGCGTTGAGCCGTCCGAACAGGTACGGCGGCAGGCGCCGCAGGCGCGGCGATACGTCGATGGTCCAGTCTTCCGTCACGGCTGGATCTCCCCGAGCGAGTCGCGCTGACTGCTCTTGAGAACGGGGTTGACGATCTCGATGTCGGCCTGGTCGATCAGCTCGGCGAGGACCCGCTGCTGGAGGATGCGGATCTCCTTCTCGCGCAGGTCGGCGGCGAGCCGGTCCCTGACGTCGTCGAAGTCGGCGCCCTCCGGCGGGAGGATGCGCTCCAGCTTGAGGATGTGGAACGTCGTGCCGACCTGGACGGGGTCGGTGATCTCGCCGGGGCGCTTCAGCGACAGCGCGACGTCGCGGATCGCCGGCGGGAGCCCGACCGCCTTGACGCCGATCGGCGGCAGCAGCCCGCCCTCCTGTGCCGAGGCGTTGGTCGAGAAGCGCCTCGCCAGCTCCGCGAAGTCGGCTTCGTCGCTCTTGAGCCGCTCGAGCACCATCTGCGCGTCGGCGAGCGACGCCGTCTGAATGTGCCGCACCAGCACCTTCCGCCCGAACTGCTCCTCGAACTCCTCACGCAGCTCGGCCTCGGTGATCTCCACGCGGTTGGCGGCCATCTTGCGCAGCGCCGCGTTGCGCCACATCGTCATCTCCCACTGCTGGCGCGGGATGCCGCGCCGCACCAGGAGCTGCTCGAGGAGCTGCTCGCGCTGCGCGTCGCCTGTCACGCCGCCGAACATCCGCTCCAGCGTGCGTTCGTTCTCGGCGGTCACGTCGTCCTCGCTGACCTTCAGGCCGCGCTTGTAGACCGCCTGGCGGACGACCTCGTTGGCGATGAGCTGCTGGGCGACCTGTCCGCCGTAGGCGCGGATCAGCGCGCGGTTCAGGTCGGCCATGTCGAGCGGCTCGCCGTTGACCGTCGCCATGACGCCGGTGACCGGCTGCTTGTCGGCGTCGCCCCGGGCGACGGCCCCGCAGGCGACGGCGAGCAGCACCGTGATTGTCGTTGCGTAGCGCACGAAAGAGCGTCCTTCCGTGATGGGTCCTTCCGGCCGCCGTCGGCGTACACGCGCACCGGCCGGCGCCGGGGTGTTGATGGAGTTCAAGGGTACCCTCCGCCCCGCGCCGCGTCAACGTCGGCCCCGACGGCGCGCACGTAACGGTTGACGAGTGTCGGCAGAACGGTATACTCAAGATGGAACTTGATCCGGCGCCTGGACGGCGGCTGGAGGCCGACGGAGGGCGCTTCGCATCTGCCGCATCGAAAGAGGAGAGGCCATGGACCGTTCGACCGGTGCGCCTCGCGAAGAGGCTGGGGGCGCTTGGCGCTGCGCTGCACGTCGGAGCCGCCCGCGATGGGCGCTCATTTTTCTGCCCGTCATCGGGCTGGCATCGCTCGCGTGGTTCCTGATCCGCGTGATCCCCAAGCCCAGCCGGGCCGCCTACCCCTGCCAGCGCGTCGCCTTTCCGCTGGCGTCGAGCTTCGTGCTCTGGCTGGCGGGCACGGCTGTGGGCATCTTCTCGTTCCACAAGGCGAGGCAGTTCTGGCGGGGCTCGAAGCCGGTCTTCGCCGTGCTCTGTGCGATGGTGATGGTCAGCGCCGGTCTGCTGGCGCTGGTTCACGTGCCGGAGTCCCGCGCCCCCGGCGCGCCGTGGACGCCCAACGAGGAGGTCCTCTCGCCCATCGGCGCCGCCCGAGGGATTCACCCGGGGCGCGTGGTGTGGGTCCACGATCCGGACTCGACCGACTGGGACGGAAGCAACTACTGGTGGCAGTACGCCGACCAGCAGGTGGTCGATGAGATGATGTCCAAGTGCCTGCGCTGGCTGACGGGCGAGTCGACCGACGCAGCCGCCTGGGAAGCGCTGTTCCGCTCCTTCAACGTCGCCCGCGGCGCGGGCGACGTCGGCTATCAGGCCGGTCAGAAGGTCGCCATCAAGTGCAACCTCAACGGAACGGGCAGTCACGGCAACCCGGGCAACGCCGGATTCACCTGCCCCGCCGTCGTGTACGCCCTGCTCAAGCAGCTCGTCAACGAAGCGGGCGTCGCCCCGGCAAACATCTACGTCGGCGACGCCTCCCGCGCCGTGGCCGACCCGATCTACGACCTGTGCACGGGCGATTCGAACCTGGCGGGCGTGAACTACATGGACAAGACCGGCGGCAGCGGAAGGACCGCCGTCCAGAAGGACACGAACAACGCCATCCACTTCTCCAATCCGGCGGGAGATCCGATGTATCTGCCGGACGGCGTGGAGTTCACGGGCGTCTACTACCCGCCCCAGTTCATGACGCAGGCGACCTACGTGATCAACCTGGCGTCGCTCAAGGCCCACAACTTCGCCGGCGTCACCCTGTGCGCCAAGAACCACTTCGGCTCGACGTGGAACCCCAATCCCGACGACCACAACGACGGCTGGTCGCCCGGCATTCCGGGAATGCACCCGTTCATCAAGCCGTTCGATCAGCCCTGGCTCGGCAACTTCCCGCCCCGCCCGATGGGAACCTACACGCCGCTGGTGGACCTGACCGCACACGACCACATCGGCGCCAAGACGCTGCTGTTCATGCTGGACGGGCTGTACCCCGCCAAGCATCAGAGCGTCGGTCTCGACATGGACAGCAAGTGGCAGTCGTCGCCGTTCAACAACGACTGGTGCTCGAGCCTGCTGGTCAGCCAGGACCCGGTCGCGCTGGACTCCGTCGGCGTGGACATCCTCCGCAACGAGCCCATCCTGACCGACTGGGTCAAGGGCGACGGGCTGGACAACTACCTCCACGAGGCCGCCCTCGCCGACGATCCGCCCTCCGGCACCACCTACGACCCCAACGGCGACGGGTCGCCCACGCCCAGCCTCGGCGCGCACGAGCACTGGAACGACGCGGCAAGCAAGCTCTACTCGCGGAACCTCGGCACGGGCTACGGCATCGAGCTGATCCGCGACGAGCCCTCGCCGGTCGTCGGGCGATACGTGTTCTACAACAACTCGCGATTCGACGCCGCGTCGGATGACGACGCCGTCGCGCCCGACAAGCTCGCCCTCCGGCCGGGCGGGACCGCCTCGTTCATCAACTACACCAGCTACTCGCGGGGCGTCAACGGGATCATCGTCGACGTCGCCGACCTGCCGGGCGCCCCGACGGCCGCCGACTTCACGTTCAAGGCGGGAACCGAGAGCGATCCGGCCGGGTGGACGTCGATTACGCCGGTGCAGGTCACGACCCGCGACGGCGAGGGCGCCGGCGGCAGCGACCGCGTGACGATCGTCCTGCCGGACGGCGCCGCCGTGAACGCGTGGCTGCAGGTCACCGTCAAGGCGACCGCCGCCACGGGGCTGACCACCCCGGACGTGTTCTACTTCGGCAACGCGGTCGGCGATACGGGTGACTGCGCGGACGACGCGTGCGTCACGCAGGCCGACGAATTCGGCTGCCGGGACAACACCCACACGCTCACCCACAACCCGGCCGGCATCACCGACCGGTACGACTTCAACCGCGACGGAAAGGTCGGGCCGACCGACCGCATCCTGGCGCGGAACAACGCCACCGATCCCGAGGACGCGCTGCCGCTTCTGACGGCGCCGTAAATTCGAGAGGGAATCTATCATGAGGAAGACTGTCATAGCGTTCTGCGTGGTCTTGGCGACCGGAACCGGGGCTTCGGCGGCGCCCTCCATCGACGTCGGTACGCATTACCTCCAGCCGGACACGCCCGGCCAGACGGTGAGCCTCTACGTCACCGGCGGCGACGCCGTGCAGGGACTGGAGCTCAACGTGCAGATCGGCGGCGGGACGACCGGGCCGACGTTCGATGGCGACCCGGACATCATCAGCGGCACGATTTTCCAGGACAACAACGACGGACTGACGGCCGGGACATTCGTCGACCCGCGCGTGCTCTACACCGGTACCGTGACCCAGGCGGGCACGGTCGCCGCCGACGGGCTGCTGGCGACGCTCAGCGTCAGCACGGCCGGGATGACGGAGGGCGCCTACGCGCTGAGCCTGCTCGATTCGCCCGAGGGCGTGACGGACTTCGCCGGCCTGTCGGGCGACATCACCGACGGATGGCTCGTGATCGTTCCCGAGCCGGCGACGATGCTCCTGATGACCGCCGGCGCGGCGCTGCTCCGCAGACGCCGGATGTGAGACGATGTCTTTCGTTCCCACGCCATTGCGAGGGGGGCTGACGCTGGTGGAGACGCTGGTCGTCACGGCCGTCGTGGCCGTGCTGGCGAGCATCGCGGCGCCGTCGGTGCAGACGGCGATCGACTCCGCCCGACGGGTCACCTGCATGCAGCAGACGCAGGCGCTGGCGGGAGCGCTGGGCGTGTACGCCGCGTCGTCCAACGGCTGGTTGCCGCCCGGGCCGATCGAGCAGGGCGAGCACGGCGTGTGGCGCGACGATCCGGATCGCGGCTCGCCGACGGAGCTCTACCACGCGGGGCGGGCGGACGACCCGACGCGGTCCAGCCTTGACGGATGGTACGCGGCCGGGCTGACGTGGAAGCTGGCGTACGTGGACTCGCCGCAGACGTTCTACTGCCCCGCGGCCGGGCGGGCCGGCGGGATCACCTTCGACCAGGGCTGGCCCGGCTCGATGAACGGCCGTGATCCGGACGACGGCAGGACGCGCGTCTACTGGACGTACGGGTATCGGGGAGGCATGAGCAGCGAGGCGCCCGGGCCGCTCGGCCCGTTGAACCTGATGCGGGCGGGCGCTGACGAGCCGGTGATCGCCGACGACCCCTGCCGCGGCAGAATGTGGCACGATCGCGGGTACTCGATCGGCTTCGCGGACGGCCATGTCGGTTTCGCCGCCTTCGACGAGCCGCCGCTGTCGGACGGCAGGCTGATCGCGTTCTGGGACCTCCTGCCGTCAGCGCTCGACGGGAAATGAAGACCGTGGCGCGGCGCAGGCGGACCGTCTGAACTCCCCGACCCCCTCTCACAGCCGTCGCATGTGAAGTCCCCCGTCAACGTGGAGCACCTGTCCCGTCGAGTAGTCGAGCAGGTCTTCGGCTATGGCGGCCACGGCGCGGGCGACGTCGGCGCCGCGACCCTCTCGTTCCAGCGGCGGTGCGGCGCGGTGCGGCTCGTCCTCCAAGCGACGATCGAGCAGGCGCGCAGCGGATCGCACCTCGAAGACGTTGATGCCGTGCTCGCCCAGGCGGTCGGCGAAGAGCTGCGCCACCGCCCCCGTCGCGGCGGCGTTGACGCACTCCGGCGCCCGTGCGGCGTTGACGGCGCCGGCGAGCACGTCGTTGAGCAGGACGATCTTGGGCGATTCGATAAGCCCCGCCTCGACGAGACGCACCATCTCGTTGGCGACGATCTGCGTCAGGAACAGCGTGGCGTTCGCGCCCGCCTCCAGCACGGACCGGCACGAATCCTCCACGAGTTCCAGCAGATCCTCTTCGCCGACGCCGGTCGGCGGGCCGCCGATGACCAGCAGGTCGACGCGGTCGAACTCCTCGATCGCGTTCTCGACGAGCTGCTCGCGCCCGAGGGCGGAGGTCACGTCGGCGGCCTCGACGGCCAGCTCCACCTCCAGACCCGCGCGAGCCGCGGCCCCGGCGGCGTCGCGCAGCAGCCTCTCGGCGGCCGACCGGTCGCCGTCGTACTGGCAGAAGAGCGACCAGCCCCGCCGCGCCAGCTCGACCGCCACGCTTCGCGAGGGCTCGTAGATCGCGTGGGTCACCAGCGCGACGCGCGGCTCGCGCGCCGCCGCGACGTCCATGTCGTCGTTGGCGTCCATTCGGCGCTGTATATCGACCGATCACGCCGCGTTTCATTCGACGATTTGCTGAGCGTACGTTTCACCGCGCCTCCCGGCCGTCACGTGAGGGGCTTTGCGGGCGGGCGGCAAGCCGCGTAATCTGGTGCGTCCGGACCGCCAGAGAAAGGGCATAGCGATGGAATTCTTCGACGTGATCGCCAGGCGCCGCAGTGTGCGGAAATACACGGAGGAGCCGGTTGGTCGCGACGTACTGGAGCGGATCGTCGCGGCCGGCATCGAGGCGCCGTCGGGATGCAACATGCAGCTCCGCCAGTACGTGGTTGTCGACGATGCGGAGACGATGGACGCGATCCGCGAGTGCAGCAGCGCGGTGGACGACGCCCCGGCCGCCGTGGTCCTGCTGATGAAGCCCGAGGGGACGAAGTTCGGGGAGTTCTGGGTCCAGGACGCGTCCGCGGCGATGGAGAACATGCTCCTGGCGGCCGTGGCGCTGGGCTACGGGGCGTGCTGGATCGAAGGCGCCCTGCGCCGGTGCGAGGACAGGCTCCGCGAGGTGCTGGGCGTTCCGCACGAGCTTCGCGTCTGGGCCCTGCTGCCGGTCGGCAGGCCCGCGACGACGCCCCAGCGCCCGCCCAAGTCCGACCCGGCCGACGTCATCCACTACAACCGCTTCGCCCGGTAGGCGGGCGCCGCCCAGCCAATCAGTCGGGATGCGAGCGCGGGGGATGGATGACCGGCTCGGATTCGCCCGCCGCCACCATGCGCGCCTTGAGTCGCTCCCGCAACCGGTCGGCGTCGTCGTGGTACTCCGGGCGTCCGACGAGGTTGTCCCGCTCGTGCGGGTCCGCCTCCAGGTCGTAGAGGTACTCCTCGATGTACTCGTCGCTGCCGTCCGCGCCCCGGCCCGGCTTGTCGGGAGCGACGACCGAGTATTTCCACCGCCGGTTGCGGATCGCCCGCCCCACCTGCGATTCGCTGATCTGCACGAAGACCTCGTCCTCCCAGTCGCCTGGGTCCCCCGCGGCCGGGGCGTGCAGGTCGCGCCCCTGGAAGTGCTCCGGAATCTCGACGCCCGCGGCCGAGAGAATCGTCCGCGGCACGTCGATCAGGCTGACGAGATTCTCGACCGTCCGCCCGCCGGTGAAGCCGGGTCCGCAGGCGATCATGGGAACGCGGATGCTCGACTCGTGACACGATCGCTTGTATTCCTTGTTGCGGGTGCAGAAGTGCGAGCCGTGGTCGGACGTATAGAGAATGAGCGTGTCGTCGGCGATGCCGAGGCGGTCCAGTTCATCCCGGACGCGCCCCAGCGCTGAGTCCAGCGCGTTGCAGCATCCGAGGTAGTCGGGGTAGTTCTCCCGCCAGTCGCCGCCGGTGTCGGCGAGGTCGCCCGGCACGCGGTAGTTGCCCCATCGCTCGGCCGACCCGTGCGGGCCCTCGTAACGCCCGTGGTCGTTCTGGTGGTGCGGCTCGATGTAGGACGTGAACAGAAGGAACGGCCGATCGTCATCCGATTCGGCGTGCCCCCGGAGGAAGTCCACCACGAAGTCCGTCACGCAGTCCACGCGGTAGCGTCCCTCGGGAAACTCGCGGCGGTTGCCGTCGCCGTCCCACATGTGCCCGTCGTAGCTGTGGGAGGTGAACTCCAGGATGTCCGACGCGACCCAGTAGTCCCTGTACCCGCCGCGGCGTTCGGGCGGCACGGGCGAGCTGTGGAAGTCGAAATCCTCCCGGCGGTCCGACGCCAGGTGCCACTTGCCGACGTAGGCCGTCGCGTACCCGGCCGCGCCGAGCCGTTTGGCGATCGTGTCGGCGTCCTCAGGCAGCTTCATCGAGTTCGTAACGCAGCCGATCTGCGTGGCGTACAGCCCGCTCTGCAGGCAGGCCCGCGCCGGCCCGCACACCGGCTGGCAGGTGAAGGCGTACTCGAACTTCACCCCCTCGCCGGCCATGCGGTCGAGATTGGGCGTAACGGGCAGCTCCTGCCCGTAGCAGCCGCACGTGTCCCAGCGCTGCTGGTCGGAGAAGAATACGAGGATGTTCGGTCGTCGGTCGGGCATGGCGGTCAGCTTTCGTTGAATACGCAGGAAACGTCGAGGTCGCCGGACAGCTTGCGGGCCGAGCGCACGGGGATCGTCCGTAACTCGCCCGGCAGCAGGTCGAAGTAGTCGTCGCTCGCCTCCGCGCCCGCCGGCAGGTGCGGATGCACGGCGTGGGCGAAGGCGTCGGAGGAAACCGTCACGTCGAACTCGTCCCTGCCGGACGGACGGACGGCGGCGGTTAGCGTCGGGCGGGGCGCGTGCAGGCGCCTGAACACGTCGCCGAACCAGATCGCGGACGCGCCGCCCTCGACGGCGGCGAACCACACCCCGGCGGCCGGGTCGTGAGACGCCGCCCGCGCGAAGTCGGCGATCTGCCGGCGGGAGGACGGGGCGATCTCGAACGTCCGCCGGCGCGTCCGGCGAGTCGAACCGTCCAGCGAGACGTACCCGTACTCGACGTTGCCGGACAGCGCTTCACCCGTGTCGTTGGCGAGCACCACACCGAACCGACCTCCGAGCGGGCGAACGATCAGCCGTCGCGGCGCGCTCGCCCGGCGGACGAAGTGCCAGGCGATCTTCGGCCGGAGGTAGTAATCGACCACGCTCCAGCCGACCTCGCCCCAGGCGTCGTGAAGCATCCAGAAGATCGAGCCGCTGCAGGTCGCGTGGAAGCGGAATGCGTCCAGTTGGTACTCCAGCATGCGCCCCTGGACGAGCCCGCCATAGTGCAGGTAGTCGTCCGTGGTGATGTCAGCGTGATCCGCGTCGAGGTAGTGCGCGGCGATCCCCCCGGCCACCATCCCGTTCTCGAACGTGTTGTTGTGATGCACCCACGTATCGTCTTCGCGTTCCGCCGGGGCCCCGTCGAGGTACTGCTCGACGGTCTCGCGGACGGGTGGGCCGACGTGCCCCCACTCGCTGACGAACATCGAGTCGATCCCGTCGTACAGCGACGGCGTGACGCGCCGGTCCATATCCGCATTCATCGCCAGACGCCAGACGTGGTTATCGCCCTCCGGAGCGTCCCACGCGTCCGCGCCGCCGTACGGGGAGTTGTACCAGTAGGCAATCTCCGGGCAGTTGTCGAACACGGCGCGGGGGAGAATCTCGCCGAAGACGCGATTGCCCCTTTCGGTCCGCTCCCCGCCCCAGCGCCCGCTCATGGCGGCCAGGCACTCGTTGCTCCCGCACCACAGCGCCACGCAGGCACGGTTGCGAAGCCGGCGGGTCTGGTGGTCGGCCTCCCGCGCCACCTCGGCCGCGAAGGCCGGCTCGTCGTCCGGATAGGGCGAGCAGGCGAACATGAAGTCCTGCCAAACGAGAATCCCCTCCCGCTCGCACGCCTCGTAGAAGGCGTCCGGCTCGTAGAGCCCGCCGCCCCACACGCGGATCAGGTTCAGGTTCGCCTCCCGGGCGCGGCGTACGAGCGCGGCGTACTTCTCGTCGTCGATGCGGGCGTAGATCATGTCCGCCGGGGCCCAGTTGGCGCCGCGCGTGTAGATCCGCCTCCCGTTGACGCGGAGCGCGAACAGTCCGTCCGTCTCCAGCTCGACGAAGCGGATGCCGTACGGCAAGCTTCGCGAGTCCGTCGTCCGCCGGCCGACCTTCACGGCCGCCGAGACGGTGTAGCGGTCCGGGCGTCCCATCCCGGCGGGGTTCCACAGGCGCGCGTCGGGCACGTCGACCGAGAACGCCACGCTGTTGAGCCCTCCCTGGAGCACGACGCGGTGCGACTCGGCGGCGACGGCGCGCCCGTCGGGGTCGGCGAGCTCGAGCGACACCGTGGCCCGGCCGGTCGTCCAGCGATCGACCCGCTCGACCTCCACGTCCACGTCCAGCGTCACGTCGTCGTTCTCGCCTCGCCGCGGACGCACACGGACGTCGCGGATGACGGCCTGGTCGAGCAGGCGCAGCTTGGCGCCGCCGGCGACGGCGACGCTGGCGCAGCGGGGGCCCCAGTCCCAGCCCCAGACGTACTGCGGCTTGCGGACGAACACCCGCCGCTGATCGGTCCGTTCGGGGCGGTCCTGCCCGGTCGGCACGACGCCGCCGAGGGCCTCGGCCTGGGCGGGCGTGAAGTCCTCCAGCCCGTGCGTCAGGCGGATCAGCAGCACGTTCTCCCCGTCGCGAAGCCGGTCCTCGATGCGTGCGACAAACGGCCGAAACGCCGACGGATGGTCGCCGAGGTGCTCGCCATTGAGGAAGATCGACGCCCCGACGTCCAGCCCGTCGAGCGCCAGCTCCACGCCCTGCGCGTCGCGCATCTCGCGGGTCATGGGGAACGTGCGGCGGTACCACCATGATCGCTCCTCGATCCAGTGCTGGTCGAGGCTGTGGAGAGCGACGAGCGGCTCGGCGATGCGCCCCGCCGCCAGCAGACCCTGGCGGACGTCGCCGGGGACGGGCGCCTGCATCCAGCCGCTCTTTCGTGCGGCGATTCGCCTGTGCTGCTCGGGACCGGCGGAGATCGGCCGGTCGATCACGTCCCAGGTTCCGTTGAGTGATATGTCGGTCATGTCTTGCCTGCACTGGTCGGGCGTCGCCGGGCGACAATGGGAGCGCAGTCGGGTTCGCCGCGGTGTCGCGACGCGCGCCGCTGCGCGATCAGACGCCGGCGGCGCCGACGGTGCGCTCGAAGCTCACGAACTCCCGGGGGTCGGTGACGTGCCCGGTGACCGCGCTGGCCGCGGCGGTCAGCGGACTGGCGAGGTACACGCCCGCCTCCTTGTGCCCCATCCGCCCGGGGAAGTTGCGGTTCGTCGTCGCCACGACGTTGATCGGTTCGTTGGCACGCCCGAACGTGTCGGTCGGGCCGCCCAGGCAGGCCGCGCAGCTCGCCGGCGCGATGCGGCACCCGGCGTCGAGGAAGATCTCTCGCAACGTACGATCACCGACCTTGTGCTCGTCGAGATCCGCGTCGATCTCCGTCGTCGCGGGCACGATGCAGGTGTCGACGCGGACCTTCTGTCCGTCGAGGATCGCGGCGGCCGCGATGAAGTCGGTCGTCTTCCCGCCCGTGCACGAGCCGATGTAGGACCGCTCGATCTTCACGTCGGCGAGGTCGCCGGCCGCGGCGCGGTTGTCGGGCGAGTGGGGCGTCGCGACGGTCGGCGGAATGTCGGCTGCGTCGAACTCGGCGACGCTGAAGTACTCCGCGTCCGGGTCGGATTTCACCACGTCGAACTCCCGGTCGGTCCGGGCCCGGACGTAGTCGAGCGTGACGGCGTCGGATGCGATGATGCCGCTCTTGCCGCCCGCCTCGATCGCCATATTGCAGACGGTCATCCGCTCGTCCATGTTCAGCCGGGACAGCGCCTCGCCGGCGAACTCCATCGCCCGATAGGTCGCGCCGTCGACGCCGATCTCGCCGATGACGTGCAGGATGAGATCCTTGGCCATCAGGTACGGCGGGAGCTCACCGCGAAAGACGAACTTCATGCTCTCGGGCACCTTCAGCCAGAGCTTGCCGGTGCCGAGGACGCCGAACGCCCCGTGCGTGCACGCATGCGAGTCGGTTCCCAACAGCAGCTCGCCGGGGCGGCAGTGCCCGTTCTGCGGCAGCGCCGCGTGGCAGACGCCCCGGTAGCTCGTGCGGCGCGGGTCGGCGTAGGGATCCGGCACGCCCTCGGCCGACGTGTCGATGAAGTCCGGATCGTAGAAGTTCGCGATCTCCTGGCGCTCGACGAAACGCCGCAGGATATCGATGTTCCGGTGGGCCTTCGTGTCGGCCGTGAAGATGTAGTGGTCGGGGACGATGACGACTTTC